>JAGRNP010000006.1 GCA_020440705.1 bacterium
GACCACAGCAGGTGGGCGCCGGTGTCCAGGAGCACGGTGTTGCCGCGCGATCCGAACAGCCGGTGCAGCAGCACCACGTCGTCGGCGCCGGGGCGGGCGAAGCGGAAGGCGGCGACCCGGTCGTCCGGCAGCAGGCCGCAGCCGGTCAGGCGGGCCTGGCCGAGCAGGCTGACCAGGGCATGCCGGGGCGCCAACGGCAGGGCGGCGACCACGGACTCGGGGAGGCGCCCGGCGACCTCGGTCACGAGCCGGGCGCCGGGCAGGTCGGTCAGGAGCACGCCGGCCCGGTCGTCGCCGGCGAACTGCAACCGCACCCAGCCGGGTCCGGCGGTCACGCGGAAGAGGTCACGCCCGGCGAAACGGTGGTGCCACGACCCGAGCCGGCGGGCCAGGAGGTCGGCGTCGTTCCAGGCCGCGCTCCCCACGATCAGAAGAGGGTGTAGCCGAAGGTGAGCTTGAAGCCCGGACTGTCGATGAGCCCGGCGCGGATCTCGGCCATGGCCCGATGGCCGCTGGCGAGGGTCCGTTCCAGCCCCAGCAGGGCGCTCAGCCCGATGTCGGTGGCGGTGTCGCCGGCGTCCGGCTTGAAGGTGTTGAAGCTGAGGCTGCCGCCGCCGTAGAGGTTCCAGGGCTGGGCCACGAACTCGGTGAAGTCGTAGGTCACGTCGCCGTTGACGGTGATGATCGTCACGCCGTCGCCGAGTCCGGCTTCGACCCCCGGCGTCAGGCGCACGTTGGGCAGGATCTCGCCCAGTTTCAGGTGGGCGCCGAAATGGATCTGGTTCACGTTCTCCCAGTGGGTGTAGCCGGCGCGGGCCCCGAAGGCGATGTTCGAGCTGACGGGAGCCTCCTGGGCGCCGGCCGGCAGGGCCGCGAGCAGCAGGGCGACGAGGACGAAGCGTCCGGCGGCGGGCGCGGGGAAGTGCGGGCGCATGGCGGAGTCCTTTCCGGTTCGCGGGGGTCGGTCGGTGGGGCGCATTCTAGGCTCATACGCGGACGGCCACAACCGGGATCCCGGATTTTTGGCGACGATCGCGGGATGACGGCCCGGCACGGGCGTGCTAGGGTGCCGTTGCCGCCCGGCCCGGGGCGGCGGGGAGGTCGGGTGCGATGACGACGCAGGGCAACGGCATCGCCGCGGTGCGCCGCGGCGCCGGCGACCGCCTGGCCGCGGTCTTCGATCGACTGGAGCACGGCTGGGAGAACCGGCGGACGGTGGCCGTCATCGGCAACGTCCTGATCGCGGTCTTCCTGCTCGAACTGGCGCTCATCTTCGCCGCCCGGCGGGGAATGCTGCCCGACATCCTCGCCCCGTACGTGCCTTCCCGCAATCCTTTCCATGCGGTCAACCTCGCCTTCACGATGCTGCTCGTCTTCGAGGTCATCGAGCTCGTCTTCTCCATGGCCCGTTCGGTGGCCACCTCCGTGGGCAAGCAGTTCGAGATCCTGTCGCTCATCCTGCTGCGGGCGTCGTTCAAGGAGTTCACCTACTTCGAACTGCCCATCGACTGGCACCACATCAGCAAGCCGCTCTACCACATCCTCAGCGATGCGGCGGGCGCGCTGCTCATCTTCCTGCTGCTGGTGCTGTACCGGCGCATGCTCGTCCACAAGCCCATCACCCGCGACGTGGAAAGCCAGGGTCGTTTCGTGGTGGCCAAGAAGGTGCTGGCCCTGATGATGCTGGCGGTCTACGCCGCGGCGGGCGGCTACGTGGCCTTCGCCTGGCTGACGACCGCGTCGGCCCCGGCCTTCTTCGAGACCTTCTACACGGTGCTGATCTTCGCCGACTTCCTGCTGATCTTCATCTCGCTGCGCTACGCCGCGTCCTACTTCATCCTGTTCCGCAACTCGGGCTTCGCCCTGGCCACGGTGGTCATCCGCATCGCCCTGACGGCGCCGCCCTACTGGAGCGCGGCCCTGGGCGTTTGCGCCATGATCTTCGCCCTCGGTGTGACGGTGGCCTACAACCTCCACACCGGGGCTCGTCTGCGGGGGGCTGAACCCGCCTGAGAAGCGCACTCGTTTTCAGTTGAATCGCCTGGGTCGGAATCTCATAACCAATTAATTTGATATGATTTGCGCGCATATTATGTTTCCCGGGTCAGCGTTCGTTGACTACTATGGAAACGGCCGATCCGGCTCGCCCGAGTCCGCAAGGAGGTCGACGTCCATGCATCCCATCGATCTGATTCCCGTGCCCGATGCCGTTCCCGTCGCCTGGGGTTGGTTCCAGGTCCTGTTGACGGTGACCTTCGTCCTGCACGTCATCTTCATGAACTTCATGCTCGGCGGTGCGGTCATCGCGCTCGTGGCGACCCTGCGCGGCGGCACGCGCCCGGACATCGCCGGCTGGCTCGGGGGCAAGCTCCCCTTCAGCGTCGCCTTCGCCGTCAACGCGGGGGTGGCGCCGCTGCTCTTCGTCCAGGTGCTGTACGGCCATTTCGTCTACTCGAGCAGCATCCTGATGGCGGCCGCCTGGTTCGCGATCATCCCGCTCTTGATCGTGGCCTACTACGCCCTGTACGCGTTCCGCGGCCGCACCGCGCCCGGCGCACGCACGCTGCTGATCGGGAGCGCCACGCTGATCCTGCTCTTCATCGGGTTCCTCTTCACCAACAACTGGACCCTGTCGGTGACGCCGGAGAAGTGGGGCGCCTACTTCACCCACGCGGGCGGCACCTTCTGGAACCTGGACGAGCCGACGCTCTGGCCGCGCTACCTGCACATGGTGGTGGGGGCCGTGGCGGTCGCGGGCCTGGGCATGGCCGCATTCGGTCGCGTCCGCGAAGGCCGGACCGGCGACGGCGGCGGTCTCGTGGGGCACGGCATGGCCTGGTTCAAGTGGGCCACGCTGGGGCAGTTGGCCCTCGGCCTGTGGTGGCTGCTGGTCCTTCGCAGCGACGTGATGAAGCTCTTCATGGGCGGCAACCCGGTGGCGACGGCGGCTTTCGGCGCCGGCTTCCTGCTGGCGGTGGGCGCCCTGCTGACGGGCTTCCTGCAGAAGGTCTGGCCGAGCGTGGGCCTGACCGCGGGCACGCTGCTGGCCATGGCCGTCATGCGCGAGTACGTGCGCTACGGCTACGTCCGGGCCCACTTCACGCCCGATCAGCTGCGGGTCGATCCGCAGGTCTCCTCCCTGGTGCTCTTCCTCGCGACATTCGCGGTGGGCATCGGCTGCATCTGGTACATGCTGCGCCTGGCGGCCCACGCCGGAAAGGAGGTCTGAGATGAACTACCCCGTCTGGGATCTCTTCGCGACCGGGGGCGGCTTCTGGATCGCCCTCGTCGCGACCGTGCACGTCTTCGTCTCGCACTTCGCCGTCGGCGGCGGCCTGTGGCTCGTGCTCACCGAGCGCAAGGCGCTGCGCGAGGGCGACGCCGACCTGCTCGGCTACGTCAAGGGCCACGCGAAGTTCTTCCTGCTGCTGACCATGGTCTTCGGTGGGCTGACGGGCGTCGGCATCTGGTGGACCATCGCCCTGCTGAGCCCGGCGGGCACGTCGGTGCTGATCCACAACTTCGTCTTCGGCTGGGCCACCGAGTGGGTGTGCTTCGTGGGCGAGATCGTCGCGCTCTTCATCTACCACTACACCTTCGGCAGGATGCGCGCCCGCGAGCACCAGATCATCGGCTGGTTCTACTTCGTCTTCGCGTGGCTGAGCCTGGTGCTGATCACCGGCATCATCGGCTTCATGCTCACGCCGGGCGCCTGGACCGCGACCGGCGACTTCTGGGACGGCTTCCTCAACCCGACCTTCCTGCCCGGCGTCGTCTTCCGCACCTTCCTGAGCCTGATGATCGCCGGCATGTTCGGCCTCGTCACGGCGGTGCACCGGCGCCAGGCCGCTTTCCGGGAGAAGGTGATCCGCTGGAGCGCCGGCTGGATCCTGGCCCCGTTCGCGCTGATGCTGGCCTCGGCCTGGTGGTACGTGCAGGCCCTGCCCGACGCGCAGGCCGCCATGATCCTGCACAAGGCCCACGAGATCGCGCCCTTCCTGCAGGCCTTCGCCGTGCTGACGCCGGTGCTGCTGGTCGGGGCGCTGGTGATGGTCATCAGGCTGCCGGGCGGCGTGAAGAAGCCCCTGGCCTACCTGGTCATGCTCATCGGCTTCTTCCACATGACGAGCTTCGAGTTCATCCGCGAGGCCGGGCGGCGCCCGTACGTCATCCACGGGCACATGTATTCGAACTCGGTGCTGGCGGCCGACGTCGACCGCATCGATGCCGAGGGCGTCCTCAAGGTCGCCAAGTGGACCGAGTTCGCCGCGATCACGCCGGAGAACGAGCTGGGCGCGGGCGAGGAGATCTTCCGGCTCGAGTGCACGTCGTGCCACAGCCGGGGCGGGGTGCTGAACGACATCCTGCCGCTCACGGCCGGGATGCCCCTGCTCGGCGTCGACGCCCAGCTCTCGGGTCAGGGCACGGTCGTCGAGTACATGCCGCCCTTCGTGGGCACGGCGCAGGAGCGGCACGCGGTGGCGCGCTACATCACCGAGGGGCTGCACGGGATGCGCGAGACGGCGCCCGTGTTCGAGGACAAGCCGCTGGCGACCGACATCCCGCCCTTCGACGTGGACCAGGACGCGTACGTGCTGCTGGCCTGGAACAACCTGGGCATGCACTGCCTCAGCGACAGCGACCCGTACTTCGTGATCCTGCCGCCGGCCAACGAGATCCAGGCCCAGCTGATCCGGCGCGGCGAGACGCCCGAGGTCGTCACCGAGGGCGTGAAGATCACCTACAAGCCCGAGGCCGGCTTCGAGGATCCCGCGGCCAACGTGCGGTTCTGGGAGTTCGACGAGCAGAACTTTGGCGTCGACCTCGCGCGGAACGTCGGCCTGAAGGGCTTCGGCATGTCCGGCGAGCTGCACCTCGAGGAGGCGCGCGGCATCTGGGAGGCGCCCATGGTGCCGATCGCGCCCTACGACGGCGAAGGCCACTACAACCCGTTCCCGCTGTTCACCATCGAGGCCGTCGACGCCGAGTCGGGCGACGTGCTGGCCATGACGAAGACCGTCGTGCCCACGGCCACGGAGATGGGCTGCCAGAACTGCCACGGCGGCGGCTGGCGGGTCGACGGCGTGGCGGGCTTCACCGACGCCACGAGCGCGGCGATCCTGGCCGTGCACGACAAGCACTCGGGCACCGAGCTGCTGAAGATGGCCGAGCGGGGCGAGCCGCGCCTGTGCGCGAGCTGCCACGAGGACCCGGCCACCGGGACCGGCCGCTACTCCGGCAACGAGGACTTCGCGCACGCCGACCTGCTGAACCTGCCGGCGGCGGTGCACGGCTGGCACGCCAACTACCTGCGGGGAGCGGGGGCCGAGGCCTGCGCCTACTGCCATCCGGCCAACCCGCAGGGCGCGACCCAGTGCCTGCGCGGCGGCCACAGCGTGAACCTCGACTGCACCAACTGCCACGGCCGCATCGAGGACCACGCCCTGGGCCTGCTCAAGGCCGAGCAGGAGAAGGGCAAGCCCGGCGCGGCGCGGCTCATGGCGAACCTCGTTTCGCCCGCGGTGGCGAGCCACGACGAGGTGGTCGGCCGGGTGCCCTGGTTGCAGGAGCCGGACTGCCTGGCCTGCCACGAGGACTTCACGCGGCCCGATCCGGCCACGGCCTCGGCGGTCTACAAGTGGGTCGAGGGGCCGAGCGGGCTGTACCGCTTCAGCAGCGACGAGTCGGGCCTGATCCCGTGCCTGTCGTGCCACGGTTCGCCGCACGCCACGTTCCCGACCCACAGCCACAAGTACGGCGCCGACCGGGACAACATCCTGCCGCTGCAGGTGCAGGGGAACCGGCGGCCCATCGGTGCCGGGGGGAACTGCAAGGTGTGCCACACGATCGACATGGAGGATTCGATCCACCACGAGAACATGGAGAATCCGTAGCTGCGGTCGGGCCTGCATCCCGATCGACACGCGGCCCCCCGTGCCCGACGCGGGGGGCCGTTCCTTGTGCGGCGGGTTCACCTTGCCCCACCCCTCCCTCTCCACTAAGATTCCCGCGACCACCTGCGACGTCCGGGCCCGTCCCGGCATCCCCTCCTGGAGGACTCCATGCTCAGCATGACCGGATTCGGCGTCGGCGAAGGCCAGGCCGGCCCCGCCACCATCACCGTCGAACTGCGTTCCGTGAACCACCGCTTCCTCGACGTCAGCCTGAAGCTGCCGGGCGGTCTCGGTTTCCTCGAGACCGACATCCGCAACTTCCTCAAGGACAACGTCGCGCGCGGGCGGGTCACGGTGGCCGTGCAGATGCAGATCAACCGGGACGCCGGGGCGGCCGGCCTCGACCCGGTGCGGCTGCAGCAGGGGCTGGACATGGTGCGCGCGGCGGCGCGGCGGCTGACGGAGGAGACGGGGGTCGAGCATCCGGTCACCCTCGATCACCTGCTGGCGGTGCCCGACCTCTTCCGCGCCGAGGAGCCAGAGCTCGAGCAGGACGACCTGCGCAAGGCCTTCATGGCCGCCATCGAGTGCGCCCACGCGGGACTGATGGCCATGAAGCAGGCCGAGGGCGACGCCCTGGTGAAGGAGATGCGCGACCGCCTCACCACCCTGTCGGCCCGGTTGGTCGAGGTCGAGAAGCTGGCGCCCCAGGCCGCCGTCGAGATCCAGAAGCGGCTCGACGAGCGCCTGGCCAAGATCCTCAACGACCAGGTCGATCCCCAGCGGCTGGCCCAGGAAGTGGCCCTGCTGGCGGACAAGGCCAACATCAACGAGGAGTGCGAGCGGCTGGGCATCCACATCACCCACTTCCACGCGGCCCTCGACGAGGGCGGCCAGGTGGCCAAGCGGCTGAACTTCCTGCTGCAGGAGATGCACCGCGAGGTGAACACCATGGGCAGCAAGACCAGCCTCATGGACATCACCCAGGCCGTCATCGCCATGAAGGACGAGGTCGAGTCCATGCGCGAGCAGATCCAGAACCTGGAGTAGTCGCATGATCCTGCTGATCACGGGGCCGTCGGGGGCGGGGAAGAGCAGCTTCATCCGGCTGCTGATGGACGGGAATCCGCGCCTCGCGTTCTCGATTTCCACCACCACGCGGCCCATCCGCGAGGGCGAGACCGACGGCATCGACTACGACTTCGTCGACCGCAGCGTCTTCGCCGAACTGGTGGCCGACGGGGCCTTCGTCGAGCACGCCGAGGTGCACGGCAACGGCTACGGCACGCGGCGCAGCCGGCTCGAGGAGATGACCCAGGCCGGCCACATCCCCGTGCTCGACATCGACGTGCAGGGCGGGGTGCAGGTGCTCGACCTCTTCGCCGAACGCATCGTCTCGGTCTTCCTGTTCCCGCCGTCGTGGGAGGAGCTCGAACGCCGCCTGCGCTCGCGCGGCACCGACAGCGACGAGGTGATCGCGACCCGCCTGCGCAACGCGCGCCACGAGGTGGGCTTCGCCCACCGCTACCGCTACTGGATCGTCAACGACGAACTGGATGCCGCGGTCCACCGCATGAACGCCGTGATCACGGCCGAGGAATGCCGGCGCGAGGCGTTCCGGCGCCCGCCCCTCGACTGAACCCGCGTCTCAGAACTCGAGCCGGATCGGCGTGCGGTTGAGGGCCGCCGCCATCTTCTGGTGCATCTCGCGCGCCACGATGGGCTTGCCCACGACGCCGTCGATGCCGGCCTCGCGGTACCGCTGCCGCTCGTCGGCCATGACGCTGGCCGTCACCGCCAGGATCGGCAGCTGCAGCGGACCGACGAGGTTGCGGATGGCGCGGGCGGCGTCCAGGCCGTCGAGCCCGGGCATGTGGATGTCCATGAGCACCAGATCGTAGGTTCCCGCCTGCACGGCGGTGACGGCGTCGCGGCCGTTCTCCACCACGTCGAACTCGCAACCCCACTTGGTGAGCAGGCGCGCCACGAGCCGCTGGTTCACCGGATTGTCCTCGGCGACGAGGATCGACAGGCCGGCCAGGGAGTAGCGTCGCGGGTCGGGCGGCGGGGCCAGGTCGGCCGGAATCGCCTCGCCGTTGCGGACGGGGGTGTCCGGCAGGACCACCGTGAAGCGGCTGCCGGCGCCGAGCTCGGATTGCACCGAGATCCGGCCGCCCATGAGCTCGGCGAGCTGCCGCGCGATGCCCAGCCCGAGACCGGTGCCCCCGTGCTCGCGGGTGGTGGAATCATCGGCCTGCTGGAAGGGCTCGAAGATCGCCACGAGCCGATCGGGCGGGATGCCGGGTCCGGTGTCGGCGACCGTGAACCGGACACCCCCTTCGGGGGCGGTGTCGACCTGCAGTTCGACGCGGCCCGCGGACGTGAACTTGATGGCGTTGCCCACGAGGTTCACGAGGATCTGGCGCAGGCGCAGGGGGTCGCAACGGAGCACGGGGGGCGCGTCCGGGGCGACCGCGACGTCCAGCGCGATGCCCCGTCGCGAAACCTGGACCTGGAAGAGGCGACCCACGGCCTTGGCCTCGCCGCGCAGGTCGACGTCCTCGGCCTGGAGCCGCACGCGCCCGGCCTCGATCTGGGAGTAGTCGAGGATGCCGTTGACGAGGCTGAGCAGCTGCTCGGCCGATTCCTCGACGATCTCGAGGTACTCGCGGGCCTCGGTCGGCAGCTGCGAGTCGAGCAGCAGCTGGGTGAAGCCGAGGATCGCGTTGAAGGGCGTGCGGATCTCGTGGCTCATGTTGGCCAGGAAGGCGCTCTTGGCCGCGTTGGCGGCGTCGGCCGCCTGTCGGGCGGTCACCAGTTCGTCCTGCAGCCGCTTCAGCTCCGTCACATCGTTCATCACGCCGACGATGCCGTGCCCTTCGCCGCTCGGGTCCGGGAAGGCCGCCTTGGCGAAGACGACGCGGTGGTCCTCGCCGTCGGCGAAGCGCACGTCCGTCTCGTAGTTCTGCTGTCCGCCCGCCCGCAGCAGGGCCTCGTCCTTGCCCTGGTAGATCCGGGCCCGGTCGGGTGAGGAGAAGTCGGCGGCGGTGCGCCCGACGATCTCGTCGCGATCGTGGCCGAGAGCCTCGGCGAAGGCGTCGTTGCAGCCCAGGTAGCGCCCCTGCGAGTCCTTGTAGAAGATGGGATTGGGAATCGCGTCGATCAGGCTGCGCAGGAGATCGAGACGCGAAGCCTTCTCCCGTTCGGCGAGCTTGAGGTGGGTGACGTCGGTGTCGGCGCCCCGGTAGCCGCGGAAGTCGCCGGCGGGCCCGAAGTAGGGCCGCCCGTTGGTGCGCAGGCACACCCGCCGCCCGTCCCGGGCGAGGTTCCAGTTCTCGAGGTCGCGGATGGGCGCCCGGTTCGCCGCCAGGGAGGCGAAAACGGTGCCGATCCGTTCGGCCTCGCCGGGCGCCATGAACTCGAAGGGGGTGCGACCGATGATCTCGTCCGGCTGGTAGCCGAGAATGGTCTCGACCTGCGGCCCGCAGTAGGTGTAGACGCCGTCGGCGTCGACTTCCCAGGTCCAGTCGGCAATGCTCGCGATGATGTCGTTCAGGCGCTCGAATTCACGGAGGTCCACACTGGGCTGCCAATTCCGGGCGATGGGTAGGGCGCGGCCGTCCGACTCGTGGGGCACCGCGCCGTTTGATTGATATCACGGTATCGTCTTGCGTGGCAAACTTATGTAATGATTTCTGGCGAAATTTTTAGATGTAGTTTGATATTGTCCTGTTTCGCGCATGCCGCCCGGGGCGGTGCGCCCGGGGCGGTCATCCGGACAGGCCGGCTCCCACCGCCGCCGATTCGTGCTATCATGGTGCCGAACCGATCCTTCCCGTTCCCGAGGTGCCCCTTGCGTCCGCATCGTCCGCTCCGCATCGCCTTGCTCCTGGGCGCCACCCTCGTCGCGATCACCGCGGCGGCTCCGCTGCGCGCCGAAGACGTCACCTTCCGCGTGCGCATGGCGCGCCAGGCGGCCTTCGGCCTCTTCACGCCGGGCGTCGACGCCGTCGACGTGGCGGGCAGCTTCAACGGCTGGGGCACGTCGCCCCTGACGGCGCTGGCCGGGCCCGATGCCGAGACGGCCTACGCCGTCACCGTGGGCGGCTTCACCGCCGGCGAGACCATCGAGTTCAAGTTCCGCCTCAACGGCCTGTGGGACGGCACCGAGGAATTCCCGGGCGTGGGCAACAACCGGGTGCTGACCGTGCCGGCGGGCGGCGTCGCGGTCGACGTCTGGTACAACGACCTCGCGCCCGGGGGCGAGCCCGTCGATCCGGCCGAGCTCTCGTGGTGGAACGACCGCGTCTTCTACGAGATCTTCGTGCGCAGCTTCCAGGACAGCGACGGCGACGGCGTCGGCGACTTCGCCGGCCTCACCGCCCGCCTCGACGAGCTGAACGACGGCGACCCCGCGACCGACACCGATCTGGGCATCACCGGCATCTGGCTGATGCCCATCAACACCGCGGCCAGCTACCACGGCTACGACGCCGTCGACTACCGCGGCGTCGATCCGGCCTACGGCACCCTGGCCGACTTCGAGGCCTTCCTCGCCGCGGCCCACGCGCGGGGCATCAAGGTCATCATGGACTTCGTCATGAACCACTGCTCGAACCAGCATCCCTGGTTCGTGCAGGCCGCGGCCGGCGATCCGGACTACGTGGACTGGTTCCGCTGGTCGGCCTTCGACCCGGGCGAGACCGGCCCCTGGGGCCAGCAGGTGTGGCACGGCACCGGCTGGGACTGGTACTACGGCCTGTTCTGGTCCGGCATGCCCGACCTGAACTACGACACCCCCGCGGTGAAGGCCGAGATGTTCGACACGGCGACCTTCTGGCTCGACACGGTGGGCGTCGACGGCTTCCGCCTCGACGCCGTGCTCTACATCGACGAGGATCCCGGCCAGCTCCAGAGCACGCCCGGCACCCTCCAGTTCTGGCACGACTACAACGCGCACGTGAAGAGCGTCGCGCCGGACATGCTCTCGGTGGGCGAGGCCTGGACGAGCACCGGCGCGGTGGTGCCCTACGTGTCCGACGACCGGCTCGACCTGTGCTTCGAGTTCGACACCGCCTACGCCATGCTCGACGCGGCGAACGGGAGCTGGGCGCCCGGCCTGGCGGCCAAGGTCTCCCAGGTGGTGGCCGCCTACCCCGACCTGCAGTTCGCCACCTTCCTGACCAACCACGACCAGGACCGCCTGCGCAACGCCCTCGGCTTCGACGAGGACCGCAACCGCGCGGCGGCGGCGCTGCTGCTCACCCTGCCGGGCGTGCCCTTCCTCTACTACGGGGAGGAGATCGGCATGCAGGGCAGCGGCGCCCACGAGAACATCCGCTCGCCCATGCAGTGGAACGAGGGGCCCTTCGCGGGCTTCTCGTCGACCACCCCGTGGCAGGCCCTCAACGCCGACTTCCCCGCGCACAACGTGACGAACATGCGGGCCGATCCGGGTTCGCTCTGGCAGTGGTACCGGCGGCTGATCGCCCTGCGCCACGACGCGCCGGCCCTGCGGCGGGGGTCGTTCGCCGCCCTGGCCGCCAGCGACGACGCCGTGCTCGCCTTCGTGCGGCGCGACGGGGCGCAGACCCTGCTCTGCCTGGTGAACACGGCCGACAGCGCGCGCACGGGCATCGAACTGGCCGGCCTGGCGGGGAGCCTGACGGCCGGCGACCACCCCGCCGTCGACCGGCTCGATCCGGCCGACGCGCCCACCCTGACGGTCACCGCCGACCTGCGCCTGCCGGGCCTGGCGCTGCCGGCCCACGGGGCGAAGGTGTACGAGATCCTCGCGCCGTCCGGGGCGCCGGCGTCCGCCGGGCCGCCGCGCCGGCTGGGGCGCAACCACCCGAATCCGTTCAATCCGGCCACGACGATCCGTTTCGAACTGGACGCAGACGCCGCCGTGCGCCTGACGGTGCTCGACCTGGCCGGTCGCGAGGTGCGCCGGCTGGTCGATGGGCAGCGAAACGCCGGCGACCACGCCGTGCGCTGGGACGGCCGTGACGGCCGGGGCGCCGAGGTGGCCAGCGGCACGTACCTGGTCCGGCTCGAGGGCCCGGGCTGGGACGAGACCCGGCGGCTGGTCCTGGTCCGCTGAGGGGCGGAACGCCGATCCCTTGCATTTTTCCGCGAAAACGCTATTGTTCCTCGGTTGCCAGAAACACGACGGACCGGTTTGCCCTCCGCCCGGGGCGAGCCGGACGCGAGCGTCGCTTCCGTCCCCAGCCTGTGAGGAAGGCCGCATGACCTACATTCCGCGTCAGAAAGTCACGAAGCTGATCCCGAACAAGTTCGAGGCCATCAAGGTCGCCGCCCTCGAGGCCCGGCGCCTGAACGACCGCGCCCGCACCTACAACGTCGCCCTGCCGGGCAAGATCACGACCCTCGCGGTCGAGCGCCTCATCAACGGCAAGATCGAGTTCTACGACGTGAAGGAGCGCGCCCGCCAGGTCCGGCTCGAGAGGGAGCAGGAAGGCGAGGAGTAGCCCATGGCCGCCCCGGGACAGGTTCGCGTGCTGCTGCTGGTCACGGGGGGGATCGCCGCCTACAAGAGTTGTTTCCTGACCCGCCTGCTCGTGCAGGCGGGTTTTTCCGTGAAGGTCGCCATGACTGCGGCCGCCACGCGCTTCGTGGCGCCCATGACGTTCCAGGTCCTGTCGGGCCATCCGGTGGCCACCGACCTCTGGGGTGACGGACAGAGCGACGCCCTCGACCACATCGAGTACGCCCGCTGGGCCGACCTGACGGTCGTGGCGCCGGCGACGGCGAACACCATGGCCAAGGCCGCCCACGGCATCGCCGACGAGATCGTCTCGACCCTGCTGCTGGCCCAGCCCGGTCCGGTGCTCATGGCGCCGGCCATGAACGACAACATGTGGCGGCATCACGCCACGCAGGCGAACCTGGCGATGCTGACCGGGCGCGGCGTGCGCACGGTCGGGCCGGGCGCCGGCTTCCTCGCCTGCGGCACCGTCGACGCAGGGCGCATGGCCGAGCCCGAGGAGATCCTCGCGGCGGTTCGCGACCTGGCGGCGGCCCACGCGGAGATTCCGGTGGCGCCGGCCGCGGCCGGTCCGTGGGCCGGACGGCGCGTGGTGATCACCGCCGGCCCGACCCACGAGGCCATCGATCCGGTGCGGTTCCTGGGCAATCGCTCGACCGGCGCCATGGGCTACGCCCTGGCGGCGGCCGCGGTGGCGCGGGGCGCGCGTGACGCTGATCAGCGGTCCGGTCGCACGGGTCGCGCCGCGGGGCCTGGCCGGCCTGGTGCCCGTCACCTCGGGCCGCGACATGGCCGACGCCGTGGGCAAAGCCCTCTCCGCCGGCGCCGACTGGCTCATCATGAGCGCCGCCGTGGCCGACTTCACGCCGGCCGCGCCGTCGGCCACCAAGGTGAAGAAGGAGACCCTCGGCGACGTTTGGCGGTTGGAACTGGCGCGCAATCCCGATATCCTCGCCGAGGTGGTGCCGCGGCACCGCACCGACGGCCTGCGGGTGGTCGGTTTCGCCCTCGAGACCGGGGACGTGGTGGCCCGCGCCCAGGCCAAGCTGCAGGCCAAGGGCCTCGACTTCATCGTGGCCAACGACCCGACCGCGGCCGGGGCGGGCTTCGGCGACACCGACCATCAGGTCCGGCTGCTGGGTCCGGAGGGTGTGCTCTGGGAGAGCCCGTCCTGCGCCAAGAGCGAACTGGCCGCCGCCCTGCTCGACGAGATCGCGCGCCGCGCGCGCCCCTGAGACGACGACCGGGAACCCCGGGGAAGACATGACGCATCACGCCGACGAGCAGCTCCGCCTCATCGCCGATCTCCGAACCTGGATCCGGCAGAACACCGACCTGGGCACCGCCTGGTACCTCGACGAGGGCGACCGCCCGGATGTGATCCCGACGGCCCTGGCGACGTCGTCGCCGCCGGCTCCTGTCGCGACGGCGGCCACGGTGGCGACGGACCCGGACCCGGCCCCGGACTCGGCCTCGGCGGTTGAGGTGCCGAGTCGCCCCCGGACCCCGGCCCCGGTCACGGGGGCGGCCGCGCCCGCAGCGGTCCAACCGGCGCCGGCCCCGACGCCCACGCCCGCACCCGCGGCGGCAGCGGCGCCCAAGGATGCCGCCTTCCAGGCCATGTGCGACGCCTTCGTCGCCGAGACCCTCGGCCTGATCGACCGCGCCGCCCACGCCGATCCCCTCCGCCTGCCCGACGAGCCCCTGCTCGCGGCCCACGGTGGCGATCCGGCGGCGGCCATGGCGGCCCTGCGGAGCGAGGTGCTGCCCTGCACCGCCTGCGATCTCGGCGCCACGCGCACCCACACCGTCTTCGGTTCGGGCCACCCGCGAGCCGACGTGGTCTTCGTGGGCGAGGCCCCGGGCCGGGACGAAGATCTCCAGGGCGAGCCCTTCGTCGGCGCCAGCGGCCAGTTGCTGACCAAGATCCTCGGCGCCATCGGCTTCGCCCGCGAGGACGTCTTCATCTGCAACATCCTCAAGTGCCGGCCGCCGAACAACCGCGATCCGCTGCCCGAAGAGGTGGCCCACTGCGAGCCGCACCTGCAGCGGCAGCTGGCGATCCTGCGCCCGCGCATCATCTGCTGCCTCGGCCGCGTCGCCGCCCAGACCCTGCTGAAGACCGATCTGAGCCTCGGCCGCCTGCGCCGCACGGTCCACTTCTACCGGGGGGTGCCCGTGATGGCCACCTTCCATCCGGCGGCGCTGCTGCGGAACCCCAAGTGGAAGCGCGACACCTGGGACGACGTCCGCAAGCTGCGGGCGCTGTGCGACGCGTTGCGGGCCCGGGAGGGGTGAGGTGGCGTCGGAGCGGCTGCTGATCGTCGACGACGACCGCGAGTTCTGCGAGGACCTGGCCATCGCGCTGGGCGGGCGCTACGAGGTGCGCACGGCCCACGGCGCGGACGAGGCCCGGGGCGTGGTGGCGGCCTTCGTGCCGCAGGTGGTGCTGCTCGACGTCGATCTCGACGGCGACGACAAGCGGGGCATCCTGCTGCTGGAGCAGCTGCTCGCGGCGGCCGACCCGCCGGCGGTGATCATGCTCTCGGGCGATGCGAAGATCAGCACCGTCGTGGCGGCCATGCAGCTCGGCGCCTTCCACTACGTGGGCAAGCCCGCCGAGCTGCCCGACCTGGTGAATCTCATCGACCGCGCCCTGGCCAGCGGCCGCAGCGCCCGCCACATCGAGGCCCAGCGCGGCGAGCTGGGGCGTCTCACTGGCAGCCTCATCTGCGCCGACGAGACCATGCAGACGGTGCTGCACCAGGCCGACACCGTGGCCGTGACCGAGGCCACCGTGCTGCTGACGGGCGAGTCGGGCACGGGCAAGGAGATGTTCGCGCGCCACATCCATGACCACAGCCCGCGGCGTGAAGGTCCGTTCGTGGGCATCAACTGCGCGGCGATCCCGCGCGACCTCATCGAGTCGGAAGTCTTCGGCACCAGCCCCACCGCCTACACCGGTGCCGAGAGCCGCATGGGCAAGCTCGAGCTCGCCTCGGGCGGCACCTTCTTCCTCGACGAGGTGGGCGAGGCGACCCTCGACCTGCAGGTGAAGCTGCTGCGGGCCCTGGGCGAGCGGGTGTTCGTGCGCCTGGGGGAGAATCGCGAGCGGGCCGTCGACTGCCGTCTCATCGCGGCCACCAGCCGCAACCTGGAGAAGGCCATCGCGGCCGGGACCTTCCGCGAGGACCTCTACTACCGCCTGAACATCTATCGCATCGAGCTGCCGCCGCTGCGACGCCGCCCGGGCGACGTGATGGCCCTGGCCGACCACTTCCTGGCCGAGCTCGCCGGCCGCAACAACCGCCGCATCTCCGGCTTCTCCGGCGCGGTCCTCGAACGCATCCGGCACGAACCCTGGCAGGGCAACGTGCGCGAACTGCGCAACTTCGTCGAGCGGGCGGTCATCAACTGCCGCGGCCCCGTGATCACCCTGGCCGACATGTTCGGGGCCGAGGCCGGGCCCGACCCCGACGCGGCCTGCGGGCTCGAGACCGGCAGCCTGACCGAGGCCGGCGACGAGGCCAAGCGCCGGCGCGAGCGGGTCTACTGCATCAACCGCCTGGTCGAGGCCGGCGGCAACGTGACGCGGGCCGCCGAACTGAGCGGCGTCCACCGCTCCGCATTCCAGCGCAAACTGCGGGACCTCGACATCGATCCGGGCGCCTACCGGACCGAGTGACCCGGCTGTGGCACCCCCCGGCGGGGTGCCGCGCGCGTGTTGCACCTGTCAAAACCCTGCCGCACAACGACATAGTTGAAAACCGACCCCGTACTACGGATTTCACGTGCCGCAATAATGTTGCACCTGTTGCCGCCCCGGTGCGGGTACCGGGGACCTCCGTCCGCGCAACTCCTTTTCCGGCAGCGGGTTGATCTTTATCGGGAAAAAACTGCCGGGTCGGCATGCGGATTGCCTTAGAGAGGACATGAACGCGCACCGGGGAGAGCAGGGTGTCGCATCGGGCCCGCAAGCGGGCCCAGCCGATGGAGTTGTGGAAGCCGGGGACGGGAAGAATGGCGCTGGGCGAGAGTCAGTCTTCTCCAACCGGCTTCCACACGACAACACCCCTGTTCATCCCTTTGTGCGACGGGAGGAGAATGGCATGCACGCGACGCAGCATGGGGCCGGGCGCCCCGCGATCACGATCCTGGCGGCGGGCGACCCCCTCGCCGGCGACGTGGCGGCGTGTCTCTCGGGACGCTACGAGGCCGAGCCCGTGCTCAATCCGGCCACGGCCGCAGCGAGCATCAGCGCCGGCGCGCGCGGCCTGATCGTCTTCGCGGACGCCGAACTGCCCGAAGAGATCGGGCGCCTGGTGCGGCTGGCGCTGGCGCGCCACTGCCGGGTCGTCATCCTGGGCCACGGGGGACTGGGCCCGGACGCGGATCTCGAGCGGGCCATCGTGCGGCTGCCCCGGCTGCCGAGTCCGCGCGACCTCTTCGACACCTTCGCCGACATCGGGCCCGACGCCCACACGGCCCACGCCTGATCCCACGAATCCGCCCGCTGCCGTCCCCCGGGATCACCCGGTGTGGATGGGCATGCCCATCAGCGGCCACACCTTCCACACGAACAGGGCGATCATGATCATCAGCAGCGCGCTGGCGGGGATGCCGTGCAGGAAGAAGTCCCGCGTGCGGAACATCTTGCTCTCGAAGGCGATGGCGTTGGGCGCGGCGCCGACCAGCAGCATGAAGGGCATGCCGGCGGCGGCGAGCGAGGCGAAGACGATGACCTCGGGGTGGACGCCGAGATAGCCCGCCATCACCAGCGCCACGGGCAGGGTGATGGCGATGGCGGCCACGTTCATGATGAAGTTCGTCATGATCATGACGAAGAACGCGACGCCCATGATGAAGAGGAACCACGGTGCCCCGTGCAGGCGGTTCAGCCAGCCGATGGCCATCCATTCGGCGGCGCCCGTCTGCCAGAGGCAGAAGCCGATGCTCATGGCCCCGCCGAAGAGCAGCACGATGTTCCAGGGCATCGACTCCAGGTCCTTCAGTTCGAGGATGCCGGAGAGGAAGAAGAGCAGCCCCGCGGCCAGGATGAGGGCGCTCTTGTCGAGGCCCGCGAGGGCGGGCACGAAGGAGCGCAGGCTGAGCACGGCCACCACGGCGATGACGATGCCGATGGTGGCCAGCTCCCGGCGGCTGAGGGGGCCCATGTTCGCGGCCATGCGCTGCGCCTTGGCGCGCAGGCCGGGCACCGTGTCGCGCTCGGGCCTGAAGGCCACGCAGATGTAGCCCCACAGCACGAGCACCATCGCGACGCCCAGGGGCGCCATGAAGCGCGAGAGCTCGAAGAAGCCGATCTCGTCGTGCCCGAGCTTGTGGTAGAAGCCGAGCGCCACGGCACCGCGCGCCGCGCCGAGCAGGGTGATGATGCTGCCCGCGCCGGCGGTCCAGGCCATGCCGATGAAGAGACCCTTGCCGAAACGGGTCGGCCGTCCCGAGGGCTCATAGAGGTTGTGGATCACGAGCAGCAGGGGGAAGACCGCCGCCGCCACCGCCGTGTGGGCCATGAAGAGGGTGAGGAAGGCCGTCATGGCGAACACGCCGAGGTAGATCACGTTCACGCGCTCGGGCAGGTGCGACATCATGCGGTAGGCCAGGCGGCGCGTGAGGCCGGTGCGCGAGAAGGCGGCCCCGATGAGCAGCGAGCCGAAGATGAACCACACGGTGGGGTCCATGAAGTCGGTCATGGCGGCGCGCGGATCGCGCATCACGAGCAGCGACTGGAAGACGGCGATGGCGATGGCCGTGACCCCCACCGGGACCACCTCGAACACCCACCAGATGCCGGCCAGCAGGAACAGGCCCAGGGCGGCCTGGCCCTCGCGGGTCAGGGTCACGACCTCGCCGGCCGGGTCGGACACCACCGGGAACGGCGGGGCCGCGGCGAAGACCGCGAAGAGCAGGGCGCCGAGCAGGAAGGGAACGAGCCGGCGGGGGTTGCGCCACATCATGGGCGGTCGCTCCGGGCGGGGCGGGCGGGGTGATCGGCGCTGCAGGTCAAGTCGGTCTCTTCGGTTCGGGTCGGCTCAGCCCCGCCGGCGGGTCACCACCAGCGGGAATTCGAATTCCTCGGACACGCCCGTCACGGGCGGATGGAACACGGGATCGACGAGGCCGGCGGCCGCGAGGGCGGCGACCAGATCGGCGTCGTGCCAGGCCTGATGCACCTGCTCGTACCGCTGGAGGTTACCCGATTCGCGGTCGATGATCCAGTGGACATGGACCTCGCTGGCGTCTTCCTCGTGCCAGGCGAACTCCTGCAGCCACAGGTGGGGCGTGTCGCAGAACACCGACGCGGTCTCGGCGCTCCAGGACGTGCTGTCCTCGCAGCAGAACAGGTCGCGCGGCTGGTACTCGAGTACGAAAAGGCCCCCGGGCCGCAGGCAGGCGGCCAGGCGGGGCAGGAAATCGCGGACCGCCGCCGGCGTGAACGAGTGGAATTCGCCGAACCAGAAGGTCACCGCGTCGACGGGCCCGACGGTCGCGGCCAGGTCGTCGGGCAGGTCGGTCAGGTCGGCATCCAGGAAGGTCGCGGCGAGGGACTCCTCGCGCGCCCGCCGCCGCGCCCAGGCCAGGGGCGCCGGGGCGTAGTCGAATCCCGTGCCCCGGTGACCCCGCCGCGCGAGGGCGTGCAGGTACAGCCCGGGGCCGCAGCCCACGTCGAGCACGTGGGCCGGTCCGCCGTGCCCGACGCCGGCCAACTGGGCCAGCAGCCAGTCCAGGTGCCGCTCGATGATCTCCGGTGCCCGGCTCGCCATGTGGGTCGTCGGGTCGAGGTGGACCCGCAGCATGCGCTCGCTGAAGTCCGGATCGTGCCAGGGCAATTGCCCCCGCCCGCTGCGGGGGCCCGGCGGGTGCGGGGCCGCCAGCAGGTGGTCCAGGAGGGTGCGGAGGGTGTCGGATGCGGCCATGGTGTCTCCGTAAGCGGCTGCGCGGGAAAGTTGTCCCCAGGGTTGTGGACAACCCGGCACGGCCAGGATGACCGGGGCCCGGGCCCCGGGACGTCGATCGGGTCGCGCCGTCCGCCGCAGTATGGGGGCGTCGCGGCGGGTTTTCCACCGCGAAGCCATGTTGTCCCCCACTTGTCCCCGGCCCGCCGGGACCCTGTCCCCGGGTTTGTCCCCCGGTTGTCCACAGGATTGTCCGCAGTCCGGCAGCGGGCATTGGCCCCCGACGGACCCGCGTGATACCATGGGGGACTCGCACGAATCCCCCGCCCTGCAGCTCTCCGGAGGAGCCGTCTTGGAAGGCCAGACCCAGCCCACCGGACCCGAGGATCCCACGCCGCCCGCTCCCGGCGCCGACCACGATCCCGGGCCCCAGGCCCCCCCGCCGGAGGACGCCGACTACGGCGACGCGGCGCCGCCCGCCCGGGCGCAGCGTTCGACCTTCGGCTACGACCGCCTGCCCCGCGACCGCCGCCTGCCCTTCAGCGAGGAGGCCGAGCAGGCGGTCCTCGGCGCGGCCATGGTCGACAAGGAGGCCGTCGGTCTCGCGGCCGAGAAGATCGGCGACGGCGACTTCTACCGCCGCGAGCACCAGCTCATCTTCCGCGCCATGGCCGTGCTGTACGAGAACGACCAGGCCATCGACCCGATCACCGTGGCGAACCTGCTCGAGCGCTCGGCCGACCAGTTCCTCGACAAGGGCGAGCAGAAGAAGCTGCAGGGGCGCAACCTGCTCGAGGTCGTCGGGGGCATGGACTACCTGATCGACCTGGCCGGCATGATGGGCACCGCGGCCAACGTCGTGCACCACGCGGGCATCGTGCGCGAGAAGGCGGTGCTGCGGAACCTGATCTCCGTCTCCAACACCATCGCCGCCGAGGCCATGGAGGGGGCCGACGAGGCCGGCGAGATCCTCGACCGTGCCCAGGGCCGCATCTACGACATCTCCGAGGAGACCCGCACCGGCGGCTTCCAGGCGGTCGAGAGCATCGTGCCCGGCACGTTCAAGTCGATCGAGGAGGCCTTCCAGAACAACGACGAGGTCACGGGCCTGCGCACCGGCTTCACCGAGATGGACCGCAAGACGGGCGGGCTGCAGAAGTCCGACCTGATCATCCTGGCGGCGCGCCCCTCCATGGGCAAGACGTCGTTCGCCCTGAACCTGGCCTACAACGTGGCGGTGCACGAGCGCGTGGGCGTGGGCATCTTCTCGCTCGAGATGTCCCGCGAGCAGCTCGTGATGCGCATGCTCGGCAGCAGCGGCTCGTTCAACCTGCACAACCTGCGCCGCGGCAAGCTGCGGGCCGAGGACTGGCCGCGCCTGACCCAGGCCTGCGAACAGCTCAGCAAGGCGCCCATCTACATCGACGACAACAGCGGCATCTCGGTGCTCGAGATGAAGAGCAAGGCCCGCCGCCTGAAGCAGCAGCACGGCCTCGGCCTGATCATCATCGACTACCTGCAGCTGATGTCGGGCGGCGGCCGGGCCGAGAACCGCCAGCAGGAGATCTCCAACATCAGCCGCAACCTCAAGGGCATGGCCAAGGACCTCGACGTGCCCGTGATCGCCCTGAGCCAGCTCTCGCGCCAGGTCGAGGCGCGCGGCGACCACAAGCCGATGCTGAGCGACCTGCGCGAGTCCGGCGCCATCGAGCAGGACGCCGACGTGGTGCTCTTCATCTTCCGCGAAGAGGTGTACAAGCCCGAGGACGAGACCCTGCACAACATGGGCACGATCATCATCGGCAAGCAGCGCAACGGCCCCATCGGGCAGTTCGACCTCCACTTCCATAAGGAGTTCACGCGGTTTGGCGACCTCGCCCGGTGAGACGGTGTACCACCTGATCGACCTCGATCAGGAACTGCCCGGCCAGCGCCGCTTCATCAGCTGCTGGGCGGGGCTCGGGCCCGACCTCGCCTTCATCGTCGACCCCGGCCCGCCGAGCACCGCCGGGCGCCTCGTGGCCGCCCTCGAGGAACTGGGGGTCGCGCGGCTCGACTTCATCCTCCTGACCCACGTCCACCTCGACCACGGCGGCTGCACGGCGCGCATCCTGGCGCGCTGGCCGGAGGCGCGCGTGGTGGCCCATCCGCGGGGGCGGCCCCATCTCGTCGATCCGGCGCGGCTGTGGGAAGGGTCGCGGCAGGTGCTCGGGCGCAAGGCCGAGGTCTACGGCGAACCGGTGCCGGTGCCGGCGTCGGCCCTGGCGGAGTACGGCGAGGCCGCGGCCCGGGGCATCGCGGTGATCGAGACCCCGGGCCACGCGCCGCACCACGTGGCCTTCGTCCACGGCGACGGCATCTTCCTCGGCGAGTGCGCCGGCACCTTCAGCACCCTCGGCCGGGGGCCGGAAACGTCCGAATGGTACCTGCGTCCGGCGACGCCGCCGCGCTTCCTGCTCGAGACGGCCGAGGCCTCCCTCGATCGCGTCCTGGCCCTGGATCCGCTGCCCCGGCGCCTCTTCTTCGCGCACCACGGCGAGTTCCGGGGCGACGGGCGCCGACTGCTGACCGAGGCGCGCGCCCAGCTGCGGCTGTGGGTCGACACCGTGCGCGGCGTCCGGGACGGCCTGGCGGCCCTGCCCCACACCGAGCAGCCCGCCGACGAGGAGGCGCTCATGGTCCTGCTGCGCGGGGCCCTGACGGCGGCCGATCCGGCCTACGCCCGCGGCGCGGCCCTGCCGGCGGACATCCGCGAGCGGGAGCGCGACTTCACGCGCCAGACCCTGCGCGGCATGCTGGGCTATCTGCGGGAGAGCTGAGTTCCGGCGTGTAGACTTCCGCGGGGAAGGGAATTATATTCGCCCAATCATGACAGGTGTTATCGAAAGTATCGGGCGCGGCGTCTTCCAGGGGCTGTCGAGCGCGGGCAGGGGCATGCTCCTGCTCCGCTCCATCCTGCTGGCCACCGGCCACGTGTGGAAGATGCGGCGGGAGATCCTCGAGCAGATGCACGTGGTGCTGGTGGGCTCCATGCCGCTGGTCATCGTGACCTCGGTCTTCGTCGGCGCCGTGACGGCCGTCCAGGCCGTCTACCAGATGCAGGCCTACGTGCCCATGAAGTTCCTGGGCACGGTCATCTCCAAGTCGGTCTTCATCGAGCTGGGACCCGTGCTCATGGCCCTGGTCGTGGGCAGCCGCCTGTGCGCCTACTACGCGGCCGAGCTGGGCACCATGAAGGTGACCGAGCAGCTCGACGCCATGAACATCATGGCCATCGATCCGGTGCAGTACCTGGCCATGCCGCGCTTCTGGGCCTCGGTGCTGATGATCCCCGTCGTGACGATCTTCTGCGACCTGATCGCCATCCTCGGCGGCTACATCGCTTCGGTGGCGACCCTCGACGTGTCGAGCGGCGTGTTCATCGAGGGCCTGCAGATGTTCTACAAGCACAGCGACCTGCTCGGCGGGCTGATCAAGAGCTTCTTCTTCGGCGCCATCATCTCGCTCAGCGGCATCTACTTCGGCTTCAACACGACCGGTGGCGCCGAGGGCGTCGGCCGCTCCACCATGACCGCCGTCGTGGGCAGCTGCCTGAGCGTGCTGGTGGCGGACTACCTGCTGGCGATCGTCCTGTTCCAGATCATCTTCGAGAAGGGCTGATGGAAGCGCGCTACGACATCCCGCCCTTGCCCGACCTGCGGACGCCCGACCCGGCGTCGTTCCGCGGCATCGTGGTCGAGGGGGTCAGCAAGAGCTTCGGCCCCAAGCGCGTGCTCGACGGCACCGACCTGCTCATCGACAAGGGTGAGACGCTGGTCATCATCGGCCGCAGCGGCGAGGGCAAGTCGGTGCTGCTGAAGCACATCGTGCGGCTGCTGGAGCCCGACGCGGGGCGCATCTGGGTCGAGGGCCAGGAGATCTCGGGGCTCGCGCGGCGCCCGCTGATGGAGCTGCGCAAGAAGTTCGGCTTCCTCTTCCAGGGGGCCGCCCTCTTCGACTCCATGACCATCTGCCAGAACGTGGGGCTCATGCTCGAGGAGCACACCAACTGGCCGGCGGACCGCATCCGGGCGCGGGCCTGCGAGTGCCTGGCCATGGTGGGGCTCGAGGGCGCCGAGGAGAAGCTGCCCAGCGAGCTCTCGGGCGGCATGAAGAAGCGGGCGGGACTCGCCCGGGCCATCGTCATGGAGCCGGAGTACATCCTGTACGACGAGCCCACGACCGGCCTGGATCCGATCACGAGCGACGCCATCAACGACCTGATCATCAAGCTGCAGGAGCAGCTGGGCGTGACCAGCATCGTCGTGACCCACGACATGCCCAGCGCCTTCAAGGTGGGCGACCGGGTAGCCATGCTGAGCCGGGGCAAGATCGTCTACACCGGGGCCATGTCCGCGGTGCGGGAGTCCGATCACCCCATGGTGCGGCAGTTCATCGAAGGCAGCTCGCAGGGACCGCTCGGCGCGTTCTAGGCGCCGCGTCCCGGGCTGCGACACAGCGGAGACGGCATGAAACGCAGATTCAGTGAATTCCAGGTCGGCGTGCTGACGATCATCGCCCTGGCGGTGCTCATCGGCGGCATGATGTGGCTGAAGAACATCGATCTGACCAAGGGCTCGCGCCTCTACCAGGTCGACTTCGCGCGGGTCGAGGGCATGCGCGTGGGCGACCGGGTGCAGGTGCGCGGCATCCGCATGGGCGAGGTGACCGGCATGCACATCATGCAGAGCGCGGTGCGGGTCGAGCTGTCCCTCGACGAGACGGTCGACCTGCGCGAGGACGCCGTGGTCACCCTGGGCGAGAAGGGCATCGTGGGCGAGGTCGTGATCGAGGTCGATCCCGGCACCGGGGCCGCGGTCAAGGAGGGCCACATCTTCCAGGGCCGCACCGCCGGCACCATCGCCTCGATGACCGACGCCGCCGGCGCCGCCCTGGCCGAGATGCGCGAGCTGACGCGGAAGGTCACCGAGCTGGTCGACCGCGTGCAGGCCGAGGGCAAGGTCACCGAGACCCTGATCCAGGCCAACGAGACCCTGGTCAAGGTCGACAGCATGGTCACCGAGAACCACGGCGACGTGGTGGTCATCCTCGAGAACCTGCGCGTCACCACCGATCGGCTGCGCGACCTGATGGAGTCAGGCCGGCTCGAGACGACCTTCGACACCATGGAGCGCACCATGACCAGCGCCGACAGCCTCATGGTCAACCTGATGGACTCGGGGCGGCGCCTGGACGCCATCCTGACCGAGGTCGAGTCGGGCGACGGCACCGCGGCCAAGCTGCTGCGTGACGACGCCCTGTACGTGCACGCCGACTCGACCCTGGTCTCGCTGAAGCGCCTGCTCGACGAGCTGCGGCGCAACCCGAAGAAGTACTTCCAGGTGAACGTGATGGACTTCTAGGGAAGTGGATGCCACAGGTCCGGTTTCGGCGCGAAACGCCCTTGCCAGCCGGGTCCGGGGTGACGAGGTTTAGGGGACCAGCCCAACCCAGGACGGCCCGCCAGGAGGAAGACGATGAACATGGATCCGAAGCAGCAGCAGATGATCAAGGTCATCAAGGACGCGGTGATGGTCGAGGTGAAGGGGCAGCAGCTCTACAGCCACGCCGCGAGCGAGGCGACCGATCCCGCCGCCAAGGCCATGTTCGAGATGCTGGCCCGGGACGAGGACGACCACGTGCGCATCCTCATGACCCAGTACAAGAGCCTGATGGAGGCCGGCAAGCTGAATCTCGACGACGTGCACCCGGCCGCCGTCGACCACGGTTCGGCCGACGTCATCACCGACGACTTCAAGAAGGCCGTCAAGCGGGGCAAGTTCGAGATGGCCGTGATCAGCATCGGCTGCGATCTCGAGAACAAGGCCATCGCCTACTACAAGGAGAACGCGGCGAAGACCGACGACCCCGACCTGAAGCAGCTCTTCACCTGGCTGGTCGAGTGGGAGGACGGTCACCTCGAGCAGCTGCTCGAACTCGAGAAGATCTACCAGGACGCCTACTGGGCGGACCAGGGCTTCGCGCCCATGTAGCACGCGGCTCCGGCCCGGCGACACGACCTCCCCGCTCCGGCGGGGAGGTTTTTTGCATCGGCCGGGGGCGTGCGGGCACGACCGAACGGCTGCGGCGTCGGGCCGGCGCGCTCCGGTACGTCCCGCTTTGCTCTTGCCCCCGCGGTCGCCTTTTCCCTACACTCATGCCAGCATCGATCCTCTCGATGCAAGGGGGACCCCACACGGCCAGTCCACATCCTCGCTCACTCTTGCCCGCAGTCCGGGCCGTGGCGTGTTCGTCCCGGCGTCCCGGCCGACGGGTCCCGCCGGGCCGGGCATGAACCCGCCGACCCGAACGGTGTGATCGCGCCCGTCGCGACGTCCGTCGCCCGAACCGGGGGACCATGGCGCCCCGGCGCCGCGATCGGCCCCTGGAACCTGAAAGGATGGTGGCACCATGAAACGTCCGCATCGCAACCTGTCGTGCGTCCCGGCGATCTGCGCGTTCGTCGCGCTCGTCGGGCTCGCGACGTCGCCGGCGCTGGCCCTGGTCGGGCAGGCCGATTCGGCGCCGTTCCCGCTGAACACCCAGCAGGCGGCGGCAGCCGGGGTTCCGCTGCTGCGGGACCACCTGGCCTCCTGCGCCCCCAATCCGTTCAACCCGCAGGCCCTGATCCGCTACGAGTTGGCCGGCCCCACGCCCGTCAAGCTGCGGGTGTACGACCTGCAGGGGCGTCTCGTGCGCACCCTGGTCGACGACGTCGCGGCGGCGGCGGGGCCCTTCGAAGCCGTCTGGGACGGTCGCGACGACCGCGGCCGCGCGGCGGCGGCCGGCGTCTACCTGTGCCGCCTGGAGACCTCGCGCCGCGTCATGGGGATGCGGATGACCCTCGTCAAGTGAGTTCGCCGCCCCGGAAAGGGGGACCGTCATGTTCAAATCGATCTCGACCTTCCTTCCCGCCGGGCCCGTGGCGGCTCTGGTGCTCCTGTGCGGCGCCGCCGCGTCGAGCGGTCCGTTCGGCGCCGCGCCGGCCCTGGCGGCGTCCGCGCCGGTGGTCAGCAACGTGACCGCCGCGCAGCGGGACAGCACGTTTCTCGTCGACATCGGCTACGACGTGGCCGACGCCGACGGCGATCCGCTCTTCATCACGATCCTGTTCTCGCCGGACGGCGGCGCCACCTGGCCGGTGATCTGCCGGTCCGTGTCCGGCGACGCGGGAGCGGGGGTGCTGCCCGGGGACGGCAAATCCGTCGTGTGGGACGCCCGCGCCGACTACCCGGGCATGATTCTCGGCGCCGGCATCGTGCGCGTGACGGCCAACGACGAACTGCCGATCCCCCGGTTGGCCCGGCTCTTCCGGTCGGCCCTCGACGGGTCCGGCGAACGGGCCCTGGCCCCCGGGGACACCATCGGCTTCGGCGAGCCCGTGCACATCGGCTGGGAGTTCGCGGCGCCGTCCCTCGCCGGTCTCGATCCGGCCTGGATCGCGGCGCAGGACTCGGTCGCGCCCTTCGACGACGGCATCCTGGGCGCGAAATGGTTCTCGAGCCTCGACGGCTGCATCCCGGCGCTCGAGGACTGCTGGCACCCGCGCCGGTTCAACGAGGCGACGGGCGACAGCGACTCGTACTTCGCGCCGGTCTGGGGCCTCGACCTGCGGAACGACGGCTCGGGAGCGGACCTGTCCGGAGCCCTGCTCCCTTCGGGGGCGTTGCAGCTGCACCTGAACGCCCTGGACATCGTCGGCCTCGAAGCCGGCGACATCACCATCGACCTGGTGGTGAACCACGATCCCCAGACCATCGTGCTCGACAACGAGACCGACTGGGCCCACCCGGCGGATCCCGAGGTGTACCCGTACTACATCCACCTCGACGACCCGGCGCAGGAGCACCACCCGTTCGGCGGCGGCGACCGCGTTCCCGACCGGACCTACGTGGTCTTCAAGGCGCTCGTCCGCGACGATCCGCGCGACCAGCGGCTCGATCCCGGCCAGTCGGCCCGCCTGACCGGGCACTTCGAGGGCGTCCGCACGAACACCTTCGGCGGCCTGTTCTCCTTCGCCTCGGACGCGAGCGAGATCGCCCCGCCGGCCTGGCCCGCGACCTGCGACACCTGCTGGGCCGCGGACACGCTCGGGTTCCTGGTCGGGCCCAGCACCGAGTTCACCATGAAGCTCCAGGCGGTCGACGAGCACGACCGGCGGGACGGGACCCCGGCGTCCCTCGCGTTCGAAGTCGGCTATCCGCCCTGCGTCCAGTGCGTGGAGCTCCTGCCGAAATCCTCGGCCACGTCGCAGTTCGGGCCCGGTCTCGAGTGCGTGGCGGATCCGGCGGCGAGCCCGTGCCTGGCCGGCACGACGGAGTTCCGGATCACCCAGTCGGGGACCGAGCCCGATGCCCTGCAGTTCTTCCAGAGCATCTTCATGCTCGTCGACAAGGACACCTACGCCGTGCGCCTGGCCGATTCGAGTGCGGGCCAGGAAGCCACCAACTACGTGGTGGACGCCCGCCTCTACCGGATGTCGGTGCTGCTGCACGGGCGGGACGACCCGCGCGACGCGTGGAACCAACCGCTGCGGCGCGTCGGCGGCTGGCGCTACCAGATCGATCACGAGTGCGACCCCTTCAACCAGCTGCGTGAAGGGGGCGGCCCGGACGACATCCTGGACGTCCTGTGGGGCGAGGACGCCGCCGGGCTGGTCGACATCAGCAACGTCGACGGTCTGTGGCGTCTGGAGGTCGACGTCGTCGTGCCGTCGATTCTCGTCACTACGGGAGCCGATATCTACCTGACGGTCCTGACCTTCGCCCAGGCCGGCGGCGATCCCGCGGTGGCGCAGAACATCTTCGACGCGACGACGAAGCAGTTGGGTGCGGGCGTGGTGCAGGCCGTCGCCCTCGACCAGACCCGGTGCGACGCCTCGCCCGCGCGGCCCGCGCGGTTCCACTATTTCCGGGGTGTGCGGCCGAGCGGCCCGCTGCCGGTCGGCCTGACGTGGCGGGACTGCTACCTGCCCCTGCCGGGCCTGAAGGGCAGCCTCGAATTGAGCAACGGCGCCATGCAGAGCGGCATGGGCCTGCCGGTCACCAAGGAGTTCCGGATCGTGGTGGCCACGCCGGCGGGCGACTACGTCTGCTCCGGGCCCTGACGGGACGATCCCGGAAGAACGACGAAGGCTCCGGCATGGCCGGGGCCTTCGTCCTGCTCCACGGTGACGGCCGCGGTGCTGCCGGTCTGCTTCATCAAACGCTGAGCGAGCGCCCGTTGTGCGACCGGTCCAGGCCCAGGATGAGGTCGGCGGCGCGGGGGGCCCACGCGTCGGGCCTGGGATAGGCCCCGGCCGCACCGGCCCAGCACGAGCGCAGCATGTCCGTGTCGATGACGCCGGGATTCAGGGCCACGGCCGCCAGCGGCGCCGGCAGTTCGGCGGCGAGGCTGCCGGTGAGCCCCTCGACGGCGTACTTGCTCGCGCAGTAGGGTCCCACCTCGGGCGAGGTCGAGCGCCCCCAGCCGCTGCTCAGGTTCACGACCACGCCGCGACCGGCGGTGATCATGGCCGGCACGAAGGCCCGGACCACATGCACCGTCCCGTTCACGTTCACGTCCATCAGGCGGGCGAACTCGTCGGCCGGCACCTCCCACAGGGGGGCGGGGGTGTTCATCAGGGCGGCGTTGTTGATCACCAGATCGGGTGCGGGGCCCGCCGCGGCGAGACGCGCCGCCCAGGCGGCGACGGCCTCGGCGGCGGCCACGTCCACGGCGGCGAAGTCGTGGGGCGCCCCGTGGAACGCCGCCAGTTCGGCGCAGGCCGCGGCGTCGCGCCCGCAGCCGAGCACCGTGTGGCCCCGCCGCACGAACTCCACCGCGAGGGCGCGGCCCAGGCCGCGGGTGGCTCCGGTCAGGACGATGGTGCGGTGCACGGGAACCTCCTACGCGGCTCAGCCCAGGGCCAGACCGCAGTCGGGGCACTCGGTCGCGTCATCGCCCAGACCGCAGCCGCAGGCCGGGCAGGCGGACGCATCGAACTCGCGGTACAGGCCTTCGGGGCGGTCCGGATGCAGTTCGGTGTACAGGTCGTCGACGAGGGCCGCGGCCCGCTCGTAGTCCGGCCGGCGGACGTAGAGTTCGTATTCGTAGCCGTCCAGCACCGAACCGACCGGTTCGAAGCCGGCGCCCCCCTCGGCCAGGGCGCCGAACACGCGGGAGTAGCTGGGCGTGCCGCCGCGGCCCACGAACCGCGTCCGCGGCAGCAGGGCGGCCGGAATGCCCGCCTCGTGCAGGTGGGCCAGGTAGACGCGCACGATGTCCTCGTGGTCGCCGGTGACGAGGCCGAGCAGGCCGCCGGCGGCCAGGGACTCCCACGAGGCGGTGTCCAGGGCGCCGGGTTCGGGTGTGGGCCCGGGCGCGCGGGTCCACTCCAGGGTCACGTTGCAGTCGGCGCAGTTCAGGGCCGTCGGCCGGTACTCGGCACCGCAGGCGGGGCAGGTCTTCGTCGTCTCCACTTCACCCTCCAATCCATGGGACGATCCCGTCGTGGTCCGGGGCATCATAGCCCCATCGGGAACCCGGACGCCACCCCGCCGTTCTCCCGCTTCGCGTCCGCTCCCGGCGGTTCCGGAGGTGTCGCCCGCTGGACGCCGGGTCCCGGTCTGCTAGAATCACCTGACCTGGGACCGCGGTCCACCCACCCGGAAGGAACCGATCATGCGACTGCTGCAGAGGAAACCCGTTCGCGCGCTGCTGGCTCTGCTCGCGATCGTCGTCGTCGCCGTCGTGGCGGTGAAGGTCTTCCTGCCCGCCGAGAAGATCCGCGACCTCGCCCTGGCCCAGGCGCGTCAGAAACTCGGCCGGGAGATCACGGTGGGCGAGGTTTCGGTGTCCCTGCGCGGGGGCCTGGGGGTGCGGCTGGCCGATTTCGCCGTCCACAACCCGGACGGTTTCGGCGGCGATCCGCTGCTGACCACCGCCGGCCTCGACCTGAAGCTCGCGGTGCGCCCCCTGCTGCACGGCGAGATCCAGGTGCACCGGCTCGTCCTGGACACGCCGCGGCTGAACCTCGTGCGCCGCGCCGACGGCAGCGACAACTTCACCTTCCCGGCGTCGGGCGAGAAGCCGGCCGGAGGGGCGCCGGGCGCCGCGGACGGCGGCGAGGCCCCGCCACCCCTGTCGGTGGCCAGCCTCACCGTGAGCTCCGGCCGCGTGGCCTACACCGACGAGGGCGCGGCCCCCGACGGCATGCGCGGCACCACCGTCGACGGCCTCGCCCTCGGCCTGAGCCTCGACACGACCGCGTCGGGCGCCTACCACGCCGAGGGCCGCGCCACCGCCGAACGCCTGGCCGCCGACGCGTCCCGCGACGTGGCGGTCGACAACCTCGTCCTCGACTTCAGCTTCGACACTCTCGCCGAAGGAATGTACCGCGCGGGCGGGCGCGCCACCGCGGCCCGCCTGGCCGCCGACGGCTCGCCGGGCGTGGCGGTCGACGACCTCGCCGTCGACTTCGCCGTCGACACGCCCGCGCCCGAGGCCTGGCACGCCACCGGGCGGACCTCGGCCCGCCGCATCGCCGTCACCGGCCCCGGCCAGGTGCCCGAGCTCGACGCCGGCCTCGACTTCGACCTGACCTGGGACGGCGGCCAACGGCAGCTCGACCTGGCCCGCGTGGCCGGCGAGGTGCTCGGCCTGCCCCTCGCGGCCGCCGGCACCGTGGCGGTGGCCGACGGCGGCGCGCGGGGTTCGCTCCGGGTGCAGATGGCCGACCAGCCCCTCGCGCGCCTGAAGCCCTTCCTGCCGGCCGACCTGCAGCCCCGCTTCACGGCCGACGGGAAGAGCGGCACCGTGTCCGCGACGGCCGACCTGACCCTCACCGGCAGGCAGGACGTCCCGGTCCACACCCGCGCCGAGATCCGGGCCCGCGACGTGGACCTGGCCCTGGCCCAGCCCTTCCTGCCGCCGGGCCAGAAGGGCCGGCTCGCGGGCCGCGGCGACGTGGCCGCCACCGTCGTCGACACCACCGGCAACCCCGACCGGATCGACTACCGGGGGACCGCGACCGTGCGCGAGGCGTCCTACACCGAGTCGGGCCTGGTCGACGAGCTGCAGAAGCTCGACGGCCGCGTGACCTTCACGCCGACCGCTTTCGTGGTCGAGCAGAGCCGCGCCGTCTTCGCCTCGGGCACCTTCGATCTGACCGGCCGCCTCGACGACCCGTTCCCGTACTTCCTGCCGCCGGAGCTGCAGGCGGGCAAGGCGATGAAGACGCCGCGCCTCGGCTTCGCGCTGCACGCGAAGAAGCTCGACGTCGACCGCCTGATCCCGGCGGCCAGCCCCACGGGCGCGGCCGCGCCGGGCGCCGGGCCCGGCATGACGCGCAAGTCGCCGGTGCCGGACGGCGTCGAGTTCCCGGACATCGTCTGCGACGGCACCGTCGCCGCCGACACGGTGGTGTACATGCAGGTGCCGCTGACGCAGGTGAAGGGGCAGGTGAAGGTGCGCGACCGCCGGCTCAGCGTGCAGGACGTGACGGCCGCCGTGTACCGCGGCACGGTCGCCGGCCAGGTCGACATCGACCTGAACGACCTGCAGCGTCCGGCCTACAGCGGCAACTACGCCGCGCGCAACATCGAGGTGAACGACTTCATGACCCGCTTCGCCGGCCTGTCCGGCGTGCTCTTCGGGGCCTGCAACTTCGGCGGCGACTTCGCGGCGGCCGGCTTCGATCCGGAGGCCATCCGCAACAGCCTGACCCTCGACGCCGACGCCCTCGTGGCCCAGGGCAAGGTCGTCACGCAGGGAAAGGTGTACGAGTCGCTGCACACCGTGGCGACGAAGACGGGGGGCAGCTTCGACCAGGAGCAGGCCCTGCGCGACCTGGCGACCCACGTGAAGGTGCAGGACGGCCGCGTGGGCGTGAGCGAGCTGACCACGCGCCTGGGCCGATTCGCCGACGTGACCGTCGACGGCTCCTATGCCTTCGCGGGCGACCTGGACTACCGCGGCACCCTGCTGCTGACCGAGACCCAGACCGCCGAGATCTTCGCCCGCGGGCCCATGGCGGAACTGGCGAAGCTGCTGGGCTCCCGGCAACCCGCGCGGCTGCGCCTGCCCATCTCGGTCGGCGGCACGCGCACCGATCCGAAGGTGAAGATCGAGCTCGACGGGGTGGTGGACGAACTGCAGAAGCTGGTCGTCAAGGAGCAGGGGCAGAAGCTGGAGGACGAGGCGAAGCAGAAGGTGGGCGACCTGCTGAAGAAGTGGAAGAAGTGACCTCGGCCGACCGGCCCGCAACGGGAAGGCCGGACCGCGGTGGTCCGGCCTTCCCGGCGTGACGGCTCCGCCCGGGGCAGGGCATCAGCCCCCGTCGGTCCCGTCCAGCGTCACCGTGCTCACGTCGACGGTGATCTCGTCGAGGCGGGCCTGGGTCTCGGGGGTCACGTCCTCCTGGCAGCGACCGCCGAGCTGCTTGGCCAGGAACTTCTCCATGGCCACCGCCAGGGCCTTGCGGTTGTTGGGGGCGCGGAAGCCGTGGCCCTCGTCCGGCGCCACGATGTACTCCACGTCCTTGCCCTTCTCCCGCAGCGAGACCACGATCTGGTCGGACTCGTGCTGCTTCACGCGCGGGTCGTTGGCCCCGTGCACCACCAGCAGGGGCACCTTGATCCGGTCGCTGTGGAAGAGCGGCGAACGGGCGATGAGGTCGGTCTTGTCGGCCTCGACCTCGGGGTTGCCCACCTTCTTGTACCACGAGCCCTCGAGGAAGGGCTTCCAGTACTCGGGGAAGCTCTCGATGAGCGTGATCAGGTTGCTCGGTCCCACGTAGGGGATGCCGCAGGCGTAGAGGTCGGGCGTGAAGGTGACGCCCGCGAGGGTGGCGTAGCCGCCGTAGCTGCCGCCGAAGATGGCGACCCTGGCCGGGTCGGCGTAGCCCTCGGCGATCAGCCACTGCACGGCGTCGGTGATGTCGTGCTGCATGGCGCCCGTGCCCCATTCGCGGTTGCCCGCGTTCTCGTAGTGCTTGCCGTAGCCCGTGGAGCTGCGGTAGTTCACCTGCATCACCGCATAGCCGCGGTTGGCCAGGAACTGGGCGTAGGGGTCGTAGCCCCAGAAATCGCGCGCCCAGGGGCCGCCGTGGATGTACATCACCGTCGGCAGGTTCTTCGCCTCGACGCCCTTGGGCAGGGTCAGGTAGCCGTAGATGGTCATGCCGTCGCGGGCCTGGTACTGGACCGGCTTCATGTGCGCGAGGTCCTTCGACGGCAGGTCCGGCCGCGAGCGGTACTGCAGGGTGGCCTGGCGGGTGCCCGCGTCGAAGACATAGACCGAGCCGGGGTCGACGTCGCTGCTGACGGCGACGAGCATGCGGCTCATGTCGTCGGCCATGCTGGTGACGCCGATCTCGCCGTCGGGCAGAGCCTGCTTCAGGTCGGCCCACAGCTTCTTCGCCATCTCGGTCTTGGGGTACACGCGCGTGCGGTCGCCCACGTAGAAGGTGGCGAGCAGCTCGTCGGTCTGGGGGTGGAAGACGGCCCCGCCGAAGTCGACCTGGTTCTCGGGATCCTTCTCGACGAGCTTCATCTCGCCGCTGGCGATGTCCATGAGCATGAGCTGGTCGAGGTCGGCCTCGCCGCGATTGGTCTGGATCCAGCAGTGCTTGCCGTCCGGATGGAAGGCCACGGGGAAGAGGTTCTCCTCGTAGGTGGCCGTGGCCAGCTGGGTCAGGCCCTGCAGGTCGACGCGCAGGATCTCGGCGCCGCCGCCGGGCAGCGGCCGGTAGGCCAGCCGCAGCTCGCCCTCGTTGTCGAAGACCCAGAAGCCCACGTTTTCGGTGTTCTCCCGCACGAGCACGCGCTCGCCCGAGCCGATGTTCACCTTGTAGATGTCGTGGTAGCTGGGGTCGCGGTCGTTCAGGCCCACCATGAGCACGTCGGGCGCGCTCTTGGGCACCGACAGGATCTGGGCGCGCACGCCGTCGACGGGCGTCAGGTCGCGGGCCACGGGCACGCCGGTCTCGGCCACGATGGCGCCCTTGGGGTCGACGGCCCAGACGTGGAAGTTCTCGTCGCCGTTCCGGTCCTGCACGTACAGGAGGTGGCGGCTGTCTCGGCTCCAGAAGTAGCCGGGCACGGGGCGCTCGTCGGCGGTCACGGGCTTGGCCGCGTCGAAGGGGGCGTCGGCGGCCTTGACCCAGATGTTGCGGGCGCCGTTGTAGGGCTTGATGAAGCTCATCCACCGGCCGTCGGGCGAGAGCTGCGAGCCGCTGATCTCGGGGTCGCCGAAGAAGAGTTCGCGGTCGAGGAGGGGGGCGGGACCGGTCGCCGCGGGGTCGGCGGCGGCCTGGCGCGTGTCGGCGCCGTCGCCACCGCAGCCGGCCAGGGCGGCCAGGGCGCTGCAGGCGATGAGGCCCACGAGAAGAACGCGTTTCATGAACGGGCTCCTTGGTCTGGGTGCGGGGATCGTGAAGGGGGCGGCGACACTACGCCCGCCCCCGGCGATTGTTGCAGGCGGGGCAGCGGGGTCCGGATCCGGGAGTCGACATGGGCCCCCCGCTTGTGCTAGGGTTTTCTGTAGGGCAGGGGCCGCGGCGCCGTTCGGCGGACGCGGCCTGGTCGCATGTTCCGCATCCCGAGGTGACCCTTGAGCGCTCCCCACCCGACTCCGCCGCATCTCGGCGACGACCGCAACTTCCGCACCTTCATCGAGACGATCGACGAGATCGTGCTCATCGCCAGCCGGCAGGGCCGCATCGTGTACACGAATCCGGCGACCACGCGCATTCTCGGCTTCACGCCGGCGGAACTGCTCGACATGGCGGTGCCCGACATCCACCCCGAGTGGTGCCGCGAGGAGGCGGTCGCCATCCTCGGCGAGATGCTGGACGGCAGGCGGCAGTCCTGCCCGTTGCCCCTGCGCGGCAAGGACGGCCGCATCGTGCCCGTGGAGACGCGCGTGTGGTTCGGCCGCTGGAGCGGCCAGGACTGCATCTTCGGCCTGTGCAAGAACCTGTCGGCCGAGCAGGAGGCGCTGGAGAAGTTCGAGAAGGTGTTCCGGGTCAACCCCGCTCCCATGGCCCTCTCGGACGGCGAGACGCGGCGGTTCCTGGAGATCAACGCCGCCTATTCGCGGGTGCTCGGCTGGGAACCGGACGACGTGGTCGGGCGCACGGTCTTCGACCTCGACATGGCGGTCGACCCGGAAGCCTTCCGGCAGGCCGGCGGCATGATGAGCCGCTACGGCGTGATCCGCGACGTCCCCCTGCAGGTGCGGAGCAGGGACGGCAACGTGCACGACGGGCTCTTCTCGGGCGAGGTGATCCGGGGCCAGGGCCGCACCTACCTGCTGACCGTGATGGTCGACGTGACGGCCCAGCGCAAGGCCGAGTTCGAACGCGAGCAGGTCATCCGCGAGCTTCGCAGCGCCCTCGACCAGATCGAGGCCCTGCAGCGCATCCTGCCCATCTGTGCGCACTGCAAGAAGATCCGCGACGACCAGGGCTACTGGCAGCAGGTCGAGGCCTATGTTTCCAGCCACACCGGCGCCCGATTCAGCCATGGGATCTGCCCGGACTGCAGGGAAGAGCACTTCGGGGATCTGTAGCCAGACCCCCGTGGCGAAGACATTCAGGCTTCGGGGTCGGCCTCCGGATAGAGTCCAGCCTCGCGCCTGCTCATCTCCCCGGCGATGATCGCCGCGTCTCCGCCCTGGGCGTCCAGCTTCCCCCTGATGTTCCGGAAACTCGCCGCATCCCGGTTCTGGCTCAGCTTGGTCACGTGGTCGAGCTCGGTGACCACGATCTCGAACCCCGAGATCATGGGCAGGAACTGCGCCTTGTACGCGTCCGGCAGGTTGGCGAAGTAGGTCGGCGAGGATTCGTCGCCGTTCTCGAAGTGCAGCGACAGCCGCCGCATGACCGCGGCCAGTTCGTCACCGCCGAAGAGCCGGATGGTGCCGCGGGCGTGCACGCTGAGGTAGTTCCAGGTCGAGCCCACGCCGGGCTCGGTGTACCACGACGCACTGACGTAGGTGTGGGCGCCGGTGAACACCGCCAGCACCCGGGGATTCGCCGCGAAGGCCTTGTGGTGGTCCGAGGCCTTGGCCAGGTGGCCGGTCAGGACGAGGCGGCCGTCGCGCTCGTCGGTGAAGACCGGGACCTGGGTGGCCACGGGGCGCCCGTCGGCGTCGCAGCCGGCGAGCAGCACGAAGGGGTGGGCGGTCATGAAGGCCCGCACGGCCGCGGGGTCCTCGTCCTTGAAGTAGGGGCGGTCGTACATGGAACTCCTGGGCGGTCGGGGTGGGCCGGAGATCGGGTCGGACCACCCCATTATTGCCTCGGATGCCCCGATGCGCCATATTCCCCCCTTCACCCGTCCTGAACCCGCTTTCCGAGGTGATCCGACATGGCCTACGATCCGGCGAAGATCGAGCCCAAATGGCAGCAGCACTGGGACGCCCACGAGACCTTCCGGGCGCCCAACCCCGGCGAGGGCGACGCCGCCCGCAGGCCCAAGTACTACGTGCTGGACATGTTCCCCTACCCGAGCGGCAACGGCCTGCACGTGGGGCACCCCGAGGGCTACACGGCGACCGACATCGTCGCGCGCTACAAGCGCATGACCGGGCACAACGTGCTGCACCCCATGGGCTGGGACAGCTTCGGCCTGCCGGCGGAGAACCACGCCATCAAGACGGGCACGCATCCGGCGGTGACGACGAAGCAGAACATCGCCAATTTCAAGCGACAGTTGAAGATGCTCGGTTTCAGCTACGACTGGAGCCGCGAGGTCGCCACCTCCGATCCCGACTACTTCCGCTGGACCCAGTGGATCTTCACCCGGCTGTACGATCAGGGTCTGGCCTACGAGGGCGAGATGGCCGTCAACTGGTGCCCCGCGCTGGGCACGGTGCTGGCCAACGAAGAGGTGAAGGACGGCCTGAGCGAGGTGGGCGGCCACCCGGTGATCCGCAAGCCCATGAAGCAGTGGATGCTGAGGATCACCGCCTATGCGCAAAGGCTGCTGGACGACCTCGAGGACCTGGACTGGCCCGAGTACATCAAGGACCTGCAGCGGAACTGGATCGGCCGCAGCGAGGGGGCCGAGGTCGATTTCGCGGTCGAGGGTCACGATCAAAAACTGCGCATCTTCACCACCCGCCCCGATACGCTCTTCGGCGCCACCTACATGGTGCTGAGCCCGGAGCACCCGCGGGTCGACCGGTTCACCACCGACGCCCAGCGCGGGGCCGTGGCCGCCTACAAGGCCGAGGCCGCCGCCAAGAGCGACCGCGACCGCCAGATCGCCAAGGAGAAGACGGGCTGCTTCACCGGCGCGTACGCGATCAATCCGGCCAACGGGGAGCGCATTCCCATCTGGGTGGCCGACTACGTGATGATGGGCTACGGCACGGGCGCGATCATGGCCGTGCCCGGCCAGGACGAGCGCGACTGGGAGTTCGCCGAGAAGTTCGACCTGCCCATCGTGCGCACCGTGCAGGTGCCCGCGGGGTGGGAGGGCAAGGCCTTCACCGAGGATGGTCCGGCCATCAACAGCGGCTTCCTCGACGGGATGGGCGTGGCGGAAGCCAAGGCCCGCATGACCGACTGGCTGGTGGAAAAGGGTCTGGGCGAGCGCAAGATCAACTTCAAGCTGCGCGATTGGCTGTTCTCGCGGCAGCGCTACTGGGGCGAACCCTTCCCGCTGCTGAAGCTCGCGGATGGATCGGTGCGCCTGATGGGCGAGGACGAGCTGCCCCTGACCCTGCCCGAGGTCGAGAGGTACGAGCCGTCCGGCACGGGCGAGGGCCCGCTGGCCACCATCACCGAGTGGATGGAGATCGACGATCCGGTGTCGGGGCAGAAGGCCACCCGCGAGTCGAACACCATGCCCCAGTGGGCGGGCTCGTGCTGGTACTACCTGCGCTTCATGGATCCGCGCAATTCCGAGCAGGCGTGGGATCCCGAGCTGGAGAAGTACTGGGGGCCGGTCGACCTGTACCTCGGCGGCACCGAGCACGCCGTGCTGCACCTGCTGTACGCGCGCTTCTGGCACAAGGTGCTGTTCGACCTGGGCCTGGTCTCGACCACCGAGCCGTTCCGCAAGCTGCGCAACCAGGGCATGATCCTGGGCGAGAACGGCGACAAGATGAGCAAGAGCCGCGGCAACGTCGTCAACCCCGACGACGTGATCGCCGACCAGGGCGCCGATGCGCTGCGCCTGTACCTGATGTTCCTGGGCCCGCTGGAGCGCGACAAGCCCTGGAACACCAAGGGCATCGAGGGGGTGCGCCGCTTCCTGGACCGCGTGTGGCGCCTGTACTGCGACGACGAGACCGACGCGCTGCTGCCCGCCGTGCAGGACGTCGCCCCGGCGGACGACGCCCTCAAGGTGCTGCACCGGACCATCGACGCCGTGACGACCATGACCGACGACCTGCGCTTCAACACCGCCATCAGCCAGATGATGGTCTTCGTCAACGAGATGACGGCGCTGGAGGTGCGGCCGCGGGCCGTGCTCGAGCCCTTCGTGGTGATGCTGGGCGCCTATGCGCCGCACCTGGCCGAGGAGCTGTGGCAGAAGCTGGGCCACGGCGAATCGCTGGCCTACGCGACCTGGCCGACCGCCGATCCGCGCTACCTGGTCGAGGACCTGATCACCGTCGTGGTGCAGGTCAACGGCAAGGTGCGCGACCAGTTGGACGTGCCGGCGGACATCGCCCAGGACGAGATCATCGCCCAGGCGCTGGCCGGAGAGAAGATCCGGGCGTGGACGGATGGGAAGACCGTCGTGAAGACGATCTACGTGCCGGGGAAGCTGGTGAGCGTGGTGGTGAAGTGAGAGCGGGGGGCGGGCCGAAGGGGGCGAGCGGACTGCCATCTATCCAAAACTAAAATTATCCGGTATAGTCGTCGAGCAGTCCCGGCCCACCGTCCGACCAGAGGGAGGCTCGACCATGAAACCCCGTATCACCACCTTCATCGTTCTCGGCCTGCTGGCCGCGGCGCCCGTCCGCGCCGAATGGCCCCACGACCCCTACACAGGCAACCCCATCGACGTCACCCCCGCCGGATGCGGCCTCCAGAGGACCGTCGCCGACGGTGCCGGGGGCGCGTTCGTCATCTACCAGCAGGCCCCCGACGGCGGGGACGGCGCCTACGATCTGCTGGTCCGCAGGGTGGACCATCAGGGCGAACTGGTCTGGGGAGGGGCGGTCCTGGTCCATGACGGCACCCCGACGTCGAGCCTCGCTTCGCTCGAGGCGGTTTCCGACGGCGCCGGCGGCGTCCTGGTGGTCTACAGCTACCTTGCCGGCGGGACGTTCTACCCGCAGTCGGTCCAGCGCATCAGCGGCACCGGCAGCCTGCTCTGGGGGCCCGGCGGCACGGCCGCCATCGCCGGTCCGGCCACGTTCTCCACCTCCGATCCGCAGATCGCAGCCGACGGCGCCGGCGGGGCCTTCCTGGTGTGGCAGGATTCCCGCAACTACGGTTCGTCGAACAACGACATCTGGGCCCAGCGTTTCGATGCCGGCGGCAGCCGGCAGTGGGGGGCCAGCGGCGTGGCGGTGTGCGGGGCCGTCCAGAACCAGTACCAGGCCGTCGTGTGCGCCGACGATGCGGGCGGGGCCATCGTGGCCTGGGCCGACTACCGTTCGGGCACGGACTACGACATCTACGGGCAGCGGCTGGCGGCGAACGGCTCGCCCCTGTGGTCGGTCGACGGAAAGCGCCTGTACGTCAACGGCGCCGAAACCGACATCGACCCCGTCCTGGTGCCCGCGGGAATCGGCTCGGAGTTCTTCCTGGTCAACCGCAGGTACGAGGCGCCGGCCTACAACGTCCAGTGCGCGCGGTACACCGCGCTGGGAGACGCCTACTGGTATACCTACGTATCCGGTGATCCCGGCATCTGGCAGTACGATCCTGCGGCGATCGGCGACGGCAACGGCGGCGTCTTCGTGGTCTGGCGCGACGCGCGGGACAACGGCTACGCCGGCTACCAGCTGTACGCGCAGCACCTCGGTGCGGGAGGCAATGCCCAGTTCGCCAGCAGTGGTACCCTCGTCGCACCTGCTGCCGGCAGCCAGTACGACCCGAGCCTGGCGCTCGACGGGACGGGCGGACTGCTCGTCGCCTGGGAGGACCTGCGGAACATCAACAGCGACATCTACGGGCAGCGCCTCAGCCCCACCGGTGCGAGGATGTGGGACTACTCGGGGACGCCGATCAGCCAGATCAACTCCGAAGACGACAAACCGGCCGCCGTGGCCGACGGCGCCGGCGGCATGATCGTCGGGTTCACCTCCTACCAGTTCGGCTACTACAAGAATCTCTTCGCCCAGCGGATCGGCTACCACGGCCGGCTCGGCTTCGCCAATCCGACCCTCACCGCCGTGACCGATCTGCCCCAGGACCAGGGCGGCCGCGTGCGCCTGGACTGGGACCGGAGCTATCTCGACGACTACAGCTACATGGACATCAGCGACTACACCGTCTGGCAGCGCTATGGCGGCGGGGCCAAGGGCCTGGCGCCGACCGGCGCGGACCAGGATCCGGCGCACGTGGCCGAGGTCACCGGTCTGGCCCCCGCGGCCGCCGCCGCGCGGCTGGCCGCCGGTTGGCTGCTGCTGGACCACGTCACGCCGTACCTGCGCGAGTCCTACGCCTACGACGCATCGACCTACGCCGATTCGACCGCGGCGGGCATCGTATGGACCGAGTTCCAGATCCTGGCCCACGCCAGCCAGTTCTTCTTCTGGGAGTCGAACATCGTGGCCGGCTATTCGGTCGACAATCTGGCGCCGGGTATGCCCCTGGCGCTTTCGGCCAGCTGGGTCGCGCCGGACGGGCTGCTCGCCTGGTCGCCGGGCACCGTCAGTGTGCCCGACCTGCAGGGCTATCGCCTGTATCGCTCGGCCACGCCGGGGTTCGTGCCCGGCCCGGCCACGTTCATCGGCACGACCACCGACACCACGTTCGTCGATCCGGCCCTGGCCGGCGGCGACTGGTACTACCGCGTGACCGCCCGGGACATCCACGACAACGAGAGCGAGCCGAGCAACGAGGCGCAGTTGCTGGCGGCCTCCGGGGTGGGGGACGACGCGCTGCCGGCCGCCTTCCGCCTGGCGGCGGCGGTGCCCAACCCGTTCAACCCGTCGACTCTCGTGCGGTTCAGCCTGGCCCAGGACGGACCGGCCGCAGTCGATGTCCTCGACCTGCAGGGCCGGCACGTGCGCACGCTCGTGGCCGGGGCGATGTCCGCGGGCGAGCAGACCGTCCGCTGGGATGGTCGCGACGATGCGGGCCGCGGCGTGTCCTCGGGCGCCTATTTCATCCGCCTGCGGGCGGGTGACCGGATCGCGACCCGCAAGGTGACCCTCATGAAGTAGCCGCCATCCGCGTCGGAGCAGGCAGCGGCCCGGGTCTTTCCGACCCGGGCCGCGCCCGTCCGGGCGGGGAGCCCCGGCGGGACCGAATCCGGTTCGGCGGAAACTTCCATTGGAATCCGGCGCCGAATCGCTTATTCGTTGCATCATGCGCATCAAGTCCAACACCATCATCAGCGGCATCTTCGCCGCGGCCCTGCTGTCGGCCGCCGTCCTGGCCATCCACTTCCTGCGGCTGCCGGTGGCGCCGGCCTCGGACGCGGAACGGATCGCCGACGTGCTCCCGCCTTCTCCGCCCGCGCCCTGGCTGCCCCGCCTCGCGGCGCCGCGGGCCGTGCTCGTGCTCGACGTGTCCGGCAGCATGGGCGTCGTCAACCGGCCGGCTGATCCCGGGCGCCTGCAGACGGTGGCGGCGCTGCGGTTCTTCGACAGCTACGTCCGGATGTGGCGCGAGATCGCCGGGGACGACGCTGCCGGCGCGGGGATCGCCGTGGTGCTGTTCGGCACCGTGGCCCAGACCATCGACTGGAGCGGCGACGGCGAGCTCTTCCTGCCGGTGACCGAGGCGAACCGCCGGCGCTTCACCGACGGCCTCGTCCGCTATCTCGGGCGGCCCCTCGCGTGGGGCGGCGATGCCGGCGAGGATCCGCGCCGGGCGCAGGACTCGGACTACGCCGCGGCGCTGGACGCCGTGGCCGACCTCGTGGCCGACGCGCCGAGTCCGCCGGCGGTGCTCTTCATGACCGACGGCGCCATGGATCCCCATCCCTGCTTCACGCCGCTGCTCTCGGCGGCCGTGCGCGAGCGCTACCGCAGCTGCGACCGGCGCGGCGAGGTGCCCGCCACCCTGGCGGCGGTCGGCGGCCCGCCGATCTTCGACCGGCGCGCGGGCGAGAAGCCCATCAACAAGTCCGACATGCCTCCGAACCTCGACATCGACGCCGGTGTCGCCGAACGCCTCGGGCGGCTGCTGGACGCCCGCTTCCCGGTGGCGGGGAAGGGGGGCGACGAGGCGGCGCCGCTGGCGTGGTTCCCCATCTACCTGGACACGCGACCGTGGCGCTCCGACCTGGTGGCCGTGCGCCGGATGCTGTCCGGCGACGAGGCCAACGCCCGCTTCTGGGGCACCGAGCCGGGGGTGACCCACTGCCGCAGCGCCGACGAGCTCGCCGGCCACTTCGTCGCGGCTTTCGCCCGCTGGTTCCACATGAGCGCGCTGGAGATCGCGCCGGGCGGGACGCGCTTCCGCGTGCCGGACGACACCCGCGCCCTCGTGGTGCAGGCCGCCGCCGACGCGCCGCTGAAGTCGCTGCGGCTGGTGCGCGGCGACCGCGCCGTCGATCTCGCCGGCCGGGGCCGCTTCTGGACCGGCGTGCTGGCCGACGACACCGCCGGCGACTGGGTCCTGGTGCCGGGCGGCGGCAACCTGGTGCAGGCGTCGGTCTATCTCGAACCGAGCTACGGCTGGACCCTGGCCGTGCCCACGGTGTGCCGCGAGGGCTCGGCCGGGGAACTGCCCGAGGCCCGGCTCTACATGTGCCGCTTCGCCGACGGCACGGCCGTGGCGGGCGGCGAGGTGTACGGCAACCTGCCGGCGCAGCTGCCCGGCTCCATCCGGCGCGATTCGGGTGAGGTCCTGCCGCTGGACTTCGCGTTGGCGGTGGAAAGCGGCGAGGGCCCCCGGGCGACCTACGTCGCCGCCCTGCCCGTGGCCCGGCTGAGCGAAGGCCCGGCGCTGGTCACGGTGCGGCTCGACACGCTGCTGAGCCTGGGGATCCCTGTGCGCGACCCGGCGCAGTCGCGTCCGGTCGCCGTCGAGTCCCTGACCCGCCTGGTGGTGACCGACGGCGAGGGGCGCCGCCTGCCCGGCTTCTCGCTGGAGGGCGTCCCGCACGCGCCGGGCTGGACGGCCGGCCTGAGGGGGGATGCGCCATGATGACCTCCCTCGTGCCGAACGCCGGTGCCCTGGCGCTCGCCCGACGCCGGGCGGCCGCGCGCATCGGTCTGGTCTTCGCACTGCTGGCCTTGCTGACGGCCCTGTTCTTCGCGCTGAACCTCTACGTGCTGCTGCGGATCCAGCCGCGTCCGTTCACGCTGGACCTGCAGTCGAGCCACTACGAGCTGAGCACGTCCGGCGCGGTGCTGACCTTCGTCTGGGACGGGCCGGAGAGCGGCGACGGGCCCGCCCCGGCGGAGCGGCCGCGCCTCGTGGTGGCCGGCGCACAGCTGGTTCCCGGTCGACCGGGCGTCGATACAGGGGCCGTGGGTGTACCCCTGCTCGGCCCGGTCGAGGTGGCGGTCGTCATCCCGGCCCGCGTCGCGCCGGGGCGCCACTCCGGGCACTTCGTGCTGCAGCTGCCCGCCGTGGATCCGGCCGCCTGGCCCACGGCGCCGCTCGTGGTCGCCTTCACCGACAACCCCTGGGCCGTGTGGTCCGTCCTGCGCGCCTGGCTGGTGGTGGCCGCGATCCTCGCGGTGGCGGCCTACGCCCTCTGCCGGACGCTCTTCCCGGCGCCGTCCGGTGCCGTGTTCATCAGCCGGTCGCTGTCCTCGGTCACGCCCCACGGCTCGGGCTCCACGCGCCGGGGCGTGCGCCTGCGGATGGGGCCGCTCGCGGCGCTGTTCCCGTGGCGCCGGGCCCGGCTGCAGCTGGAGGACATCCTCGACCAGGGCGGGGTCGCCCTGCTCAACTGCCCCGGCGGCACGCTGTGGTTCACGGCCGCGCAGGCGGCGCCGGTGCTGCTGATCAAGCCCAACCAGGGCACGCCGCTCTACCGCCGCGAGATCTCGCGCGAGGATCCGGACCCCAAGGGCATGGACACGGTGCTCGCCGACGAGGAGATGCTGCCCGACCGCGAGTACCTGTTCATGGATCCGCTGGCCAAGAGCTGGGTGTCGTTCAACTGGGCGCCCAAGGGCTCGGAGTCGTAACCGGCCGGCGGCGACGCCGCCGCTCGACCGGCGCGCGGCCCGGCCGGATTGACAGGGCTGCCCGGGTCGGCTAGCATCACCCCTTCGAAACGGCTCATGCAAGGGGGAAAGCCATGACCAGAACGCTCCTGCCGATCATCTTCCTGCTGCTGCCGGCCGCCGCCGGCGCGATCATCGATCCCACGCCCGACGCCATCGGCATCTACTTCGACGCGACCGCGGACACCACCTGCGCCACGGTCGGCACCGCCGGGACGGTCGATGTCTACTACCTCATCACCAACCCGACGGCGGCGGTGAGGAGGGTCATCGGGGAACGGCACGCCGAGTTCCCCACGGGCCTGGAAGGCCCGGTCCTGCCCGGTTCGCGGGGACTGCCCGACGGGTGCTTCGACTGCATCGAGACGTCGCTCTACTGCACGGGCTGGATCGACGCCCAACTCGACCAGACCTGCAGCCCGCCGCTGGCGCCCGTCGACGGGGTCGTCATCGTCCGCAAGGTCAGCCTGACGTTCCTCGTGCCGACCGAGGTGGAGTTCTACCTGAGGCCGTCCGTTTACATCGACCCCGACGGTGGGGAGCATGTGCTGTCCCCGAGCACCGGGGACTGGAACCTGCCCATGGCCACGATCAACGGCGACTGCGCGGTGGTGGGGGCGGAATCCGCCTCGTTCGGCGGGGTGAAGGCGCTGTACCGCTGAGTCCGGAGGGTTCCGGCCGCGACCCGGTCCCGCAGGGCCCGTCCACGGCCCGTTGCGGGCGAACCGGCCGCGGGACTATCTTGCCCGCCGCGACGGGGCACCACCCGCGAGGAAGGGCGAAGCGGTCATGTCGAACAGAGGCGAAGCCGGATTCCCGGCGGCGCGCGGATTCCGCCGCGCCGTCCGCCGCCGCGCCCGACTCCTGCCGTTGGGGCTCGCCCTTCTCGGCCTGAGCGCCAGCGCCGCGCCGGCTGCCGCCCCGCCCTTCACCGACATCACTGTCGCCGCCGGCCTGGCCGATCCGGGCGCCGAGCGCGGCGTGGCCTGGGGAGACTACGACGGCGACGGCCGGCCCGACATCTTCATCGCCGTGCTCGACGGTCCGGACCGCCTCTACCGCAATCTCGGCGACGGCCGCTTCGCGGAGGTCCCCGGGCCCATGAACGATCCCGCCGGCCGTTCGGCCTGCGGGGCCTGGGGCGACTGGGACGGCGACGGCGACCTCGACCTCTTCGTGGGCCGGGTGGGCCCGAACGCCCTGTACCGCCAGGATCCGGACGGCTTCACCGACGTGCGGGCCGCCGCCGGCCTGTCCGACACCCTCGTGACCTGGGGCGCGGCCTGGAGCGACTTCGACGGCGACGGCCGTCTCGACCTCGCGGTGATCAACTTCGGGCTCCTGCCCAACAGCCTGTACCGCAACCTGGGAGATGGCCGCTTCGCCGACGTCGCCGCCGCGCTCGGGGTGGACGACGAGGGGCACGGCGCCACCGGCGCCTGGGGCGACTGGGACGGCGACGGCGACCTGGACCTCTTCGTGGCCAACAAGGACGGCGCCGACCGCCTCTTCCGCAACGAGGCGGGCGCGGGCTTCACCGACGTCACCGCGGCCGCCGGGATGCTCGAGGAGGGCGACAGCACGGGAGCCGTCTGGGGCGACGCCGACGGCGACGGCGACCTGGATCTCTTCGTGGCGCGCAACCTCTCGGCCGACCGGCTCTTCCTCAACAACGGCGACGGCACCTTCGTCGAGGGTGCCGCGGCGGCAGGCCTGGCCTTCGCCGGCGCGAGCCGGGGCGGGGGCTGGGGCGACTGCGACAACGACGGCGACCTCGACCTCTTCCTCGCCGTGTCCGAGCAGCCCAGCCGCCTCTACCTGAACCTCGGCGACGGCCGCTTCGAGGAGGACGGCGCCGCGGCGGGCGTCGCCGAGGTGCCGGGCGCATCGGCGGCCTGGGCCGACCTCGACGGCGACGGCGACCTCGATCTGCTGCAGGGGAATTTCGGCGGCCACCTGCGCTGCTTCGAGAATCGCCTGGAGACCGGCGCCGGCTGGCTCGCCGTCGATCTGCGCGGAGCGGGGGCGAACACCCGCGCCGTCGGCGCCACGGTGCGCGTCTTCGCCGGCGGGCGGGTGCTGCTGCGGCAGCAGACCATGGGCGGCGGCGGCTACCAGTCCCAGGCGCCGTCCCGCCTCCACTTCGGCCTCGGCGCCGCGCCCGTCGACTCGCTGGCCGTCACCTGGCCCGACGGGTCCGTGACGAAACAGGGCCCGACCCCCGGGGGCCGGACCCTGCGCCTCGTGCAACCGCGCGACTGAGGTCGGCGGCAGCCGCCCTACTTCACCCGCTCGTAGACCAGATCCATGGCCTTCATCTCCTGGCCCTCCATGGTGTGCCACATGGCGAAGGTGACCTTGTCGTCCGAGACGAAGACCGTCTCCGAGCGCGAGGGGATGGTCATGGGTCCGAAGGTCATGTCCCCGGCGTGGCGCAGGGTCTTGCCGTCGGCGTCGAGCTGGCCGTGGGCCAGGTAGTAGCCGGTGCCGAAGTTGTCGATCCACATGCTGAAGTACTGCTGCGTGCTGTTGTCGTAGCCGTCGACGTTCATGCCGGCGAAGTCCTGGCCCATGGCCATGCCGGTGTGGTGACCCACGAAGTAGCGGCCGCCGAGGACGGCCTCGCCCCGGTAGGTGCCGGTGCTGGTGGTGGGCTCGGGGCCGTCCATGTAGGAGGTCATGGTGGTCTTCCACTCGCCGGTCAGCTTCGCCAGCAGCTGATGCTGCGGACCGGGCGTGGCGAGCTTGTACATCATCTCTTCCATGGCCTGCGGGTCCATCTGGGCGTCCTGGGCCAGCACGGGGAGCGCGCCGACCAGCAGGGCGGTCAGGGCCGCGAGAGCGAGCAACTTGCGCATGGATTTCTCCTGGGCAGGGGTGGATGGTCGTTCCAGGGCGGCGAACCCGTGGCCGCCGCATCCGGACACGATACGAGAGATCGGGGACGGCGGCATCACCCCGGGCAACAGTCGCGGCCCGTCTTCGTATGCGGGGAAATCAAGGCGGCGACCCGGTCGCCCCTCGTCGGAACCGGACACCGAAAGGACCAACATGGGATTCCTGTGGGAGATCGTGCAGTCGGGCATCGTCTACGGCCAGCACAAGAAGACCGAGACCCTCGAGGAGCGGGTCGTCGAACTGGAGCGGGGCCTGGAGGCCACCCAGGAAACGATCCGCAAGCTGGTGCGGAAACTCGAGGAGATCCACGGCCTGGACGTGGACGGCGACGGCCGCGTGGGCTGAACCCGCCCGCGCCGTGGCCGTCGCCGCAAACCCTGCCGGGGTGGTCCTGCCGAAGGGCTGCCCCGGCGCCTCCGCAGCCCCGCGCGCTGCGGGCCCCACCCTTCCGGAGGAGAACCATGAAGACCGCCGCCGCCCTCTTGCTGTGCCTGTCCTCGGCCGTGCTCGCCCGCGCCGACGACGTCCCCACCCGCATCGCCCCCGGGCCACCGAGCGGGGGCGTCGTGACCCTCGCCCTGGAGGAGCTGTGGCGCGCCGGGGGCGACGACGGCGACGTCCTCTTCGGGCGCCTGAACGACATCCTGCGTCACCCGAACGGCGAGATCATGGTGCTCGACAACCAGCTCTGCCAGGTCGAGGTCTTCGGGCCCGACGGCGCGCACCGGCGCACCCTCGGCCGCGAGGGCGACGGGCCGGGCGAGGTGCGCCAGGCCATCGGGCTGGCCTTCCTGCCGGGCGATCTGGTGGGCATCGGGTCGGGCTTCCCGGGCAAGATGGTCACCCTGACCCTCGACGGCGCCCCGGTGGCCACGCGCTATCCCATCGGCGAACCGTCCGACGGCAACATCGGCGTCATGATCAGCCTGCGCTCCGGACCGGGCCTGCTGGCCGCCACCGGCGGCCGCCTCGTCTTCGACACCCCGGAGACCAGCTACACCGAACGCTTCCTGGCCGTCTCGGACGCCGACGGCACGGGCGAGTTCACGCGCATCCTCCCGCGGCGCACGCCCATCGACCCCACCGGCCGGCTGTGGGACGAGGCGGCCGACTACTACTTCGACGGGCGCTGGACCATCGATCCGGACGGGCACATCCTCGTGCCCCTCGAGCGCGACCGGTACGTGATCTCCGTGGTCGACCGCGGCGGCCGCGAGCTGCGCCGCTTCGGGCGCGAGCTGGCCCCGCGCCGCCGCACCGCCGCCGACAAGGACCGCGCCGGCCCCATCATCAACGTCAACGGCCAGCGCAACGACGACGCCTGGGAGATCTGCGACACGGACGAGGCCGTCGGGCGCATCATGGTCGATCCGGACACGGGCGACGTCTGGGTGCTCACGCCCCACGGCGCCAACGACCAGCCCGACGGCGTGCTGCAGACGTGGGACGTGTTCGCGCCCGACGGGGAGTTCGTGCGGGAGGTCATCGTGCCCCTGGGCCACGAGATCCGCGAGGGGTTCTGCTACCTGGTGGGCGACGGCCTGCTGGTCGTGCAGCGCGGCACGGGCACGTCGCTCGTCGAGAACGACGCGGCCACCGAGCCCGCCGACGCGGAAGAGCCCGAGCCCCTCGAGGTCATCTGCTACCGGATCCGCTGAGGCCGTCGGTCGGGTCAGGCGGTCGCGCGCCCCTTCCCGAGGCTGCGCCACAACGCCACCAGGAAGATGCCCAGCGTGATGCCCATGCCCGCGTGGACGACGCCGTAGACGGCGTAGCGCAGGGCGTGGGACCCGCCGAGGAAGGCCGCGTCCACGGCGGCGAGGTCCGGCTGCCCGCCGCGCACCGCCAGCAGGATGTGGTACCCCTTGACCAGCTGCAGCGCCAGCGAGGCCACCGTGAACGGCAGGTAGCCCCACACGAGCGCCGCCAGCGGCCGCGGGCCGAGTTCCGCTCCGCCGGCCTGGCGTGCGAGCACGAGGGCGCCGCCGAGCACCAGCGGCATGATCACGGCCATGGTGAAGATGTGGCCGTGGGAGAGGGCCAGGGTGAGCAGGCTCTCCAGGTGCAGGCCGGGTCCGGCCATTTCCCAGGTCAGCTTCCTGGCCGATTCCTGGAACGAGATGCCCACCAGCAGCCCGACGATGCCGGCGGCGGCGGCGAAGCGGATCAGGGTGCGCAGGGCGCGGCGGTAGGTTTCGGGTAGCGGGGCGGTGGTCATGGGCGACGGCTCCTGTTGCGGGGAAGCGGCGGGGAAACGGGAACCGGGGCACGTTAGTCCAGGGCGGCGGCGGCGTCCAGTGGAGGTGCGGGCGGCCGGGCCGTGTCGGGAAAACCCCGCGTTCTGCGCGTTGGGGGGAAACGGCCGGCTCTGCCGCAGCCCCAACCCCCGGAGGACCGCCATGACCACCCGCACCATCCTCAGCCCTCGGCCGACAGCCCTCGCCTTCGTCCTTCTCGTCGTTCTGGCGGTCGCGTCCTGCGGCGGGAGCGACGATCCCGGCCGCCCCGGCGCCGCGCCCGTCGCCCTGACGGTCACCCCGGCCGCCGGGCCGGTGGGAACCGTCATCGAAGTGGCCGGCCTCGATCTGACCGGCGTCGCTCCCGGACGCATCGGGGCGACCATCGGCGGCCGGCCCGCAGCGGTCTCGCTCGCGGCCGACGGCACCCCATTGGCGGCGATCCCCCTCTTTGTCGCCCCCGACGGCCACCTGGCCGGACCTACGGGCGAGGCCCTGGACGTCACGATCCTGCGGGACGGCGAGCCTGCGGGCGTCGCCGCGGCCGCCTTCACCGTCACGGCCCTGCCGGCCGCGCCCGGGGCCGTCAGCCGGACCGCCACGGCCCTCGGCGCCATCGTCGACGATCTGGAGACGGTGAGCGGCGCCCTGCTGCCGGCGCCGAGCCTCGAGCACGGCTACGCGACCGCCCTGGCGGGGGCCGCCCGCGAACTGATCGCCGGGTCGGCCGACTCCTCGCTCGTCTCGCTGGTGGCGGCCCTGGCGGCCGAGGATCCGGCGGCGCTGGCGGACCTCGAGGGGATCCTGGCGGCGTCGGGCCTGGAGACGATGCTGCAGGAGGTGGCGGCGGGCTTCGCCGTCCTGGCGCAGGAGTCGCGCGCCGTCGCGCGCACCGGGTCGGCGGCGAAATCCGCCGACATGACGGACAGCGATCTGGCCGCGCGCATGCAGCTCTATGTGATGATCCGCGACGTGGGGGAGCAGGTCATCGGCCGGACCAACGCGACCTGGGGCACCTGGATGGGCACCATCGTCGGGGGAATCTCCTTCGTGGGGGTCGGCGGCACCGCGGCGGCGCCCGGTCTCGCCCTGGCCGGGACCATCGGCACCGTGCTCGGACTGATCGACACCGCGGTGAACAAGGTGGCGCTCGGCTACCTGCCGGCCCACGTGGACGCCTTCGACCTGCAGGTCGGCGAGGCGTTCGTGGCGCCCGGCGAGGTGCCGACGACGCTCATCACGCTGCGTGGGGTGAACGAACCGGTCTCGATCACGACCCTCGACCTGGTCGACCTCGTGCTCAACGCCATCGGCGTGCTGCCGGACGACCTCCCGTCCGGGCACCCGCGGCGGGTGGCCCTGATCCAGACCATCGACTACTTCCTGTCGATCTTCCGCGGGCTGCTCGCGAACTACGCGGGCATGTATCCGGACGCCGACCTGGCCTTCGACGTGGCGAGCATCCCGCCCATGAGCTGGAGCGTCGAGGTGACCGACGCGCGCTACGTTTCGCCGCGCTCCCTGACGCCGACCGTGATCGACGCCAACGGTGGCGGCATCCTGGCCTGGCGGGCCGCCACGGACGGCGCGGGTGAGGGCCGGATCTTCGCGAGCATCAACAGCGGGCCCGAGGTCACCTCCCTCGTCCAGATCCCCGGCTACACCTACAACGCGGGCGCCTTCGGCGACGACATCCCGGTCACCCCGACCCGATCGGTCGAGGTGGCGCTGCCCGTGTTCGCGGTCTCGTCCATGAATCCGTCCATCGCCCCGGGCGGTGCCAACGGACTGGAGGTGCGGGTCGGGTCGGTGACGGCGACGGGCGACACGATCTGGGTCGCCGGCGCGCAGGTGGCCTGCACGACTTCCGGCGGCACGGCCTCGCCGGCCACGGGCACGACCGGCGGCGACGGGCGATTCGACACCATCGTGACCCTCGACAGCGGCAGCACCTCCGTGACCATCGACATCGCCGTCGACGCGGGACACGGCCGGCGGGCGTCCGACGTGGCGGCCGCCTCGAGCTCGCCGGTCACCTTCACCCTCGTCAGTTCGCAGGCCCTGACCTCGCACGAAGTGCGGGGGCACATCCTCAGTCCCCAGCGGATCATCGGCCAGGTCTTCTACGACGAACTCGCCTCCGACGGCCGCACCGTCGAGGGCGACCAGGGCGCGGCCGCCGCCGTGGACTACGAGAACTCGGGCAGCTACGACTGGGGCGGCGGCAACGTCATCACCATGAACGTGACGGGCACCGGGGCGGCGGCCGTCGTCGTGGGCGGAGCCGGCACGACCCGGACGATCTCCGCGTCGGCCAGCCGTGCCATGCGGGTGGAGGTGCAGAACGCCCCGCCGGAGACCGACACCTACTGGGGCTTCGCGAACGCCATCGACGGCACGGCCTACGCCGGGTTCACCTTCCGCGTCGAGGGGGGCTCGTTCCACCTCAACGCCCAGGCCGACATGCCGGACCTCGGGGGCGTGGACATCCACCGGCGGGGCAGCTGGGATGCATCCTACTACCCCCTGTGCGCCCGGGCGGGGCATGCCTGCACCGACGTGCCCCAGGGCAACGCCTTCGACGGCATCCTGCCGGCAGGGACCTACGACGTGTACGTCCACCTCGACACGCAGCCGAACGAGACCCGCGGGCTGGAACTGGGCAATGGGACGGCCTTTTCCATGGGGCGGGAGGGCACGGCTTCCTACAGCGAGTCGGTGAGCATGACCCTGACGATCGATCTGGCGCCGGGCACGATCCCGGTGGAATAGGACCGCGGACGCCGTCGCCCCGGCGGGCCCGACCAGGGGCCGGCCGGGGCGTGGTGGCGAAAGATCACAATAACGTGAATAATTGGGTATTGTTTTGAAACCTCAATTTGCTACACTGACTTGTCCTCACGATTGATCAAGCATCATCAGCCCCGACGAGGTGACCACATTGAAGACCACGCTTGCCCGCAGCGCCGTCCTGACGGCGGTGCTCCTCTTCGCCTTCGCCCTGGCGGCCGCGGCCGCGCCCGCGCCGCAGCCCTTCGCTCCGGTCCAGGGCGGCTATGTCGCCTCCGCCGAGACGGTCCTGCCCTGGGCCCCGGACCGGATCCTCGTCAAGTTCACGCCCGAGGCCCTGGCGTCCTCGCCCCTCGCGGCCAACAAGGGGCGCAAGGACATCGTCGCCAAGTCGACCTCGCTGCCCTCCCTGGACGCCCTGCTGGCCGAAGTCGGCGCCACGGGCATCCGCGCCGCCTTCCGGCAGCCCGCGGCCAAGGCCATGGCCGACGAGCTGGGCACCGGCCGGTGGTTCATGGTCGACCTGGGCGCCGGCGCCGACGTGCCCGCGGTCGCGGCCCGGCTGGCCACCGACCCGGGTCTCGAGTTCGCCCTGCCCGACCTGCGGGCCTTCCCCGCCGTGGCGCCCAACGACCCGCTCTATCCCAACAACTGGGGCCACGACAACACGGCCCAGCTGCCGGACCTCGACTGGGGCGGCACCTACGACCACACCCTGCCGACGACCGTCGGCACGCCCGGCTTCGACACCGACGCCGACCTGGCCTGGAACGGCAGCCAGGGCTTCGGCTCGAGCTCCGTGGTCATCGCGATCCTCGACTCGGGTGTCGAGGCGGGCCACCCCGACCTGAACCAGATGGCCGGCTACGACTTCGGTGACGGCGACAGCAATCCCGACGACAACAGCGCCCAGGCCGGCCACGGCACCGCCTGTGCCGGCGTCGCGGCGGGCATCGCCGACAACGGCGTCGGCGTGGCCGGCGTCGCCGGCGGCTGCACGATCATGCCGGTGAAGGTCGCCGACAGCGGCGGCTCGCTCTTCTTCTCCTACATCGTCGACGGCGTGTACCACGCGGCCGACAACGGCGCCGACATCATCAGCATGAGCTTCGGCGCCTCGACCACCGCCTACGCGCCCATGGACGCGGCCATCACCTACGCCTGGAACGCAGGCGTGACCCTGCTCGCGGCCACCGGCAACAACAACGGCGGGACGATCCACTACCCGGCCTACAACCTGCGCGTCATCGGCGTCGGCGCCGCGTCGCCCTGCGGCGAGCGCAAGCGCTCCTCGAGCAGCAGCGGCGAGGTCAACCCGGGCGTGAGCACCGATCCCAACGGCTACACCTGCGACGGCGAGCGCTGGTGGGGCTCGAACTACGGCGTCAACATCCAGGACCACCAGGGTGCCGTCGACGTCATCGCCCCGACCATCCTGCCGACGACCGACATCCTCGGCGCCGGCGGCTACGATCCGACGAACTACTCGAAGTTCTTCAACGGCACGTCCTGCGCGACCCCGTACGCGGCCGGCGTGTGCGCCCTGATCAAGTCCAAGAACCCCGGCTTCACGCCGACCCAGGTCTGGGACCAGCTCACCGCGACGGCCATGGACGTGGTCAGCGTCGAGTCGGGCGCCGGCTGGGACCGCTACACCGGCTACGGCATGGTGAACGCGTCCGACGCCGTGGGCGGCGGCGTGTCGGCCCCGGTCGCCAACTTCAGCGCCTCGACTGCCTCGGGCTGCCTGCCCCTGCTGGTCGACTTCACCGACCTCTCCACGGGCACCGTCGACACCTGGTCCTGGACCTTCGGCGACGGCGGCACCTCGAGCGCCCCGAGCCCGTCGCACTCCTACACGGCGGCCGGCCTCTACACGGTCTCCCTCACGGTGTCCGGCCCGGGCGGCGCCGACGTCCTGACCCTGACCGACCTGATCCAGGTCGACGGCCCGCCGACCGCGGCGTTCTCGGCCGCCCCGACCACGGTCCTCGTCGGCGACCCCGTGGCCTTCACCGACCTGTCGACCGACGCCACGGCCCGGCTGTGGTCCTTCGGCGACGGGAACACCTCGACCCTCGCGAACCCCAGCCACGCCTACGCGGCGGCGGGTCTGTACACCGTCAGCCTGCTCGTCTCCAACGGCTGCGGCGACGACACCATGACCTCCGTCGACCTGATCAGCGTCGTGGCGCCGGCCATCAACGTGGCCGTCAGCCCCGTCGATCCCGGCATCGGCACCGTCTCGCTGTACTCCCGTCCGGACGGCGCCGGCGATCCGCTCAGCGCCGCCCAGGACTGGGACGGCGTCGTGGGCAACGCCCCCGCCATCGTCGATGCGACCATCAAGGTGGTCCTGACCGACGCCTTCGGGGCGCCGGTCGTGGGCTTCCCCGCGGCCGGGATCACGGTGCAGTCGTCGGCCGGCGGCTGGAACCAGTGCGAGCCCCTGGCCGCCGACGGACCCACCGACGCCAGCGGCACCACGACCATCAGCGGCGCCCTCTTCGCCGGCGGCTCCAGCGCGTCGGGCGAACTGCTGCAGGTGGTCGTCGACGACCCCGCGGTCGGCGCCATCACCTACCCGGGCGGCCTGGCCGGACTCGACTACCGCGTCAACAGCTCGGACATCAACGGCGACCTGGCGGCGAACCTGATCGACGTGCCCCTCTTCGCCACCGCCTTCCACGGCGGGACGTACGTCTACGGCGCCGACTTCTTCTGGACCGGCTCGATCAACCTGACCGACGTCACCCTCATCGCGTCGGGCCTCGGCGCGGTCTGCCCGGCCAAGGTCGCCGCCGACCAGGTCGCCGTCGGCGGCCGCATGGGCGTGCTCTTCGACGACGAGGGCCTGCGCCCGTCCCGGGACCTCGCGCCCGGCCGTCAGGTCGAGGCCTGGGTCGTCCTCGAGGGCGACGCCGCGGCGCGGGGCATCAGCGCCTGCGAGTTCACCCTGCGCGCCAGCGACAACGTGGAGATCCACGCGGTCGAGACGGTCGGCGGCGGGCTCGACCTCGGGTCCGACCGCACGGTCATCGTCGGCTGGGCCGCGCCCCGTGCGGCCACCGGCAACGCGCCGCTGAAGCTCGCCAGGGTGCAGCTCTCGGTCACCGACGAACTGCCGGCCCACCTCTGGCTCGAGGCCGGCCGCGCGGCCGGGCTGGACGAGCCCGCGGTCGTCGTCGACGGCGGGATGCTGCGGGCGGCGCCCGTCTCCGGCGATGTCGCCGACCCGGTGGCCAGCCTGAACGACAAGGACTTCAGCCTCGAGGGCGACACCCCGCTGGTGCGGAAGCTCGCCATGGCCGTCGCGCCGAACCCGTTCAACCCGCGCACCGAGATCCGCTTCGCGCTGCCGGCCGATGGCGACGTCCAGCTGCAGGTCTTCGACGCCCGGGGCACCCTGGTCGCGACCCTGATCGACGGCAGCCTGGGCGCCGGCGAGCACACCGCGGTGTGGAACGGCACCGACCGGCACGGCCGCCACGTGGCCTCCGGGGTCTACTTCTCGAGCCTGCGCACCGACTCCGGTCGCGTCATGCAGAAGATGCTGCTCATGAAGTAGGCTGATCGGGTTTCCGAACGGACGAGCCCCCTGCACTCCGGTGCGGGGGGCTCTTTCGATGGCACAACCCCTTGACCCATCCGGGCACGTCCCGCACCATGCGGCACGGAGGTCTCCGTCATGCCGCACTCCCCGCGCCCCCGCAGCCCCCTGTCCGCCCTGCGGCGCCGGAACCGGGCCACGGTCGTGCTGGCCGCGCTCCTGGCCTGTGCGGTCCCGCTCGCCGGCTGCGAGCGCACGCCGCCGCGGCCGAACATCCTGCTCGTTTCCCTCGACACGACCCGGGCCGACCACCTGTCGGCATACGGCTACGGGCAGCCGACCTCGCCCTTCCTGGCGGAGCTGGCCGCCGAGGGGGCGCTCTTCCGGCGCGCCTACGCCAGTGCTCCGGCCACGGCGCCGTCCCATGCCACCATGTTCACCGCGCTGTCGCCCCTCAGCCACCGCGTCGTGCGCAACGCCGTCACCCTGGGCGAACAGCACGTGACCCTGGCCGAGCGGCTGGCCGGTGCCGGCTACGAGACCGCGGCGGTCGTCAGCTCGTTCGTGCTCAACGCCCGCTTCGGCCTGGCACAGGGGTTCGCCAGCTACGACGACGAGTTCGACCGCGAGGGGGCGTCCGTGTCGTGGCGCCGCTGGGAAGGACTCGAGCTGACCGGTGCCTTCGACCGCCGCGCCGACGTGACCACCGACCGGGCCCTCGCCTGGCTCGCCGCCGGGCGGCGCGATGCCCCGTTCTTCCTCTTCGTCCACTACTTCGACCCCCACGACCCCTACGAGCCGCCGCCGTCGTACCGGGGACGCTTCGCGGGGCCGGCCGACGTGGCCGATGCCGACCGGCGGCGGCAGGTCGCGCTCTACGACGGGGAGATCGCCTTCGTCGACGACCAGCTGCGCCGCCTGTGCGCCGGTCTCGCCGCGATGGGCCTCGCCGACGACACCCTCGTCATCGTGGTCGGCGACCACGGTGAGGGTCTGTGGCAGCGCGGCTACCAGTTCCACGGCGCCCAGATCACCGAGGAGGCGGTGCGCGTGCCGTGGATCGTGCGCTGGCCCGCGGGGATCCGGCCGGGCCGTGAGACGGGCCTGCCGGTGACCATGGCCGACCTGCTGCCGACGGTGTGCGAACTGGTGGGCGTGTCCGCCGGCGATGGTGCCGTGCATGGTCGGAGCCTGGCGTCCTTCCTGCGCGAGGGCGAGGCGCCTCCCGATCGACCCGTGTTCCTGTACCGCATCCCGTACGAGCCCCACGAGGAGTACGGCGTGTGGGTCGACGGCGAGAAGCACGCCGTGCGCTACGGACGCTGGAAGTACCTCGCGTCGGCGACCGAGCACACCACCGAGCTCTACGACCTGAACGCCGATCCCGGCGAGACGCGCGACCTCGGCGCCGTGGAGACCGGCGTGGCGGCCGACATGGCGGGGCTGCTCGACGACTGGCTCGAAGCCGTGACCCGGCCCGACTCGCTGACCATCCGGCCCGAACTCTCGGACACCGATCGGGAGAAGCTGCGCTCCCTGGGCTACGTGCGATGAGGGCGCACCTGCCGGGCGGCATCCGGCCCGCCGCGGCCCTGTTCCTCGTCTGCGCCCTCGCGGGATGCGCCGCGCGCGACGACGCCACGGTCCCGGACCGGCCGCTCTTCCGCACCGTCGAGGCGTCCGGCCTGCCCGCGGTGGGCATCAGTTTCGGCGCCACCTGGGCCGACGTCGACGGCGACACGCGCGCCGACCTCGTGCTCGGACGCCACGGCGGCGGCGTCTCGGTGCGCCTGGCCCGTCCGGGGCTGCGCTTCGCGGCGGTCGACAGCTGCGCCCTGTTCCCCTGCCGCGCGTTCGACATGCACGGTCTGGCCGCCTGCGACTACGACCGCGACGGCATCTGGGAGTTCTACGTGGCGGTGGGCGCGGACCGGGGCACCGGCCAGGGGCCCAACGAACTCTGGGACCGGGCGGGCGACGGCCCCTACCGCAACGTCCTGTCCTCCGACGACCTGCCGGCGGTGCCGCGCGGCCGGGGCCGCGGCGCCATCTGGCTCCCTCTCGACGACGACCCCTGGCCCGAACTCCTGGTTCTCGACTACAACTCGCCGTCGCGGCTCTTCCGCTGGGACGGCCGGGCGTGGTCCGACTGGAGCGACCGCGTGGCGACCTACCTGCGGGGCCGGCCGAGAAACGTCGACCCGCAGGGCGCCCTCGGCCGCTGGAACACCGTGGCCACCGTGGCCGATTTCGACGGCGACGGCCGCCTCGACCTCTTCCTCGCGGGCGACGGCCAGACCCTCTTCCTCGCGGGCCCCGGCGGCACCCTCACCGACGTGACGGTCGCCGCGGGCCTGCCCACCGGCGGCGCGAAGCTGGTGGCCGCGCCCGCCGGCGACGTCGATGGCGACGGCGATCCCGACCTGCTGTACGTGCCGCGTCTCGCCGCCGGCCTCGTCCTCTGGCGGAACGTGAGCACCCCCGGCGCGCCCCGCTTCGCACCCGGGCCGCCCCTCGACGCCCTGTCGCTCGCGCCCGAACGGGATGCGGCGGTCCTGGCCGACCTGGACAACGACGGCCGCCTCGACCTCTACGTCATGCAGCAGGCGTCCGAGACGCAGAACGCCCCCGATCTGCTGGCCCGGGGCGACGGCGCCGGCCGCTTCGACGACATGACCTCGGTGTGGGGGAGTCCGGCCGTGGCGGCCCTGCCCCGGGGCGTGTGGCCCATCGACCCGGACCGCGACGGCGACCTTGACCTCGTCCTCGTGCACGGCAAGGGGGATTTTCCGCAGCGCGCCGGCCTTGTCGTGCTGCGCGCCAACGAGGCGCCGGGCGCCGGGGTGACGCTCGCGTTCGACGGCAGCGGCGGCCCGGCCCACGGCATGGGTGCCCGGGTCGAGCTGCGCGGCCGGCACGGCACGTGGCGGCGCCAGGTCCGGCCGGTGATGGTGCACTGGAACGCGACGGTGCCGCCGCTGCACTTCGGTGTGGGCGAGGACGAGGGTCCGTTCGAGCTCGTGGTGACGTGGCCCGACGGGGCGGTGCGGCAGTTCGAACTGCCGTCCGCCCGCGCCGCCTACCTGGTCTCGGCCGCGACCGGTTCGGCCCTGCAGTTGCCTGCGACCGACTGAGCCGCCCCGGCCGCCGGCAACCCGAGGGTGAAGCGGGCGCCGCCCCCGGCAGGGCTCTCGGCCTCGAGGGTGCCGCCGTGGGCGGTGACGATCTCCCGGCAGATGGCCAGACCCAGTCCCGTGCCCAGCTCGGCGGGCTTCGTGGTGAAGAAGGGATCCCAGATCGACTGGAGGGTCCCGTCGGGAATGCCGGGCCCGTCGTCGGCCACGGTGATGGCGACCCCGTCGCCGTCCGGTCGCGTGGTCACGGTGATGACCCCGCGACCGTCCATGGCCTGGGCCGCGTTGTTGATCAGGTTCACGAAGACCTGCACGATCTGCTGGGGCTGCACCTGGACCTCGCGCCCTGCGAGTCCGAAATCCCGGCGCACCTCGATGCCGTACTTCAGCACGTTCTGGCACAGCAGCAGGGCGTGCTCCACGAGGTCCTCCGGGTCTGCGAGGCTCTTCTCGCCGGGATTCTTGCGCGAGAAGCTCTTCAGCCCGTCGCTGATGGCCACGATGCGGTCCACGCCGGAGCTGATGTCGGCGAGCATGGCCGGGATCTCGTCGGTCAGGTAGGCGAGGTCCTCGCCGTCGCCGAAACCGCGCGCGCGGCAGTCGGCGAGACAGGCCCGCACGTCCGGCCACCACGACTGCAGGGTCTGGAGGTTGCCGGCGACGAAGGACAGGGGGCTCTTGATCTCGTGGGCCAGTCCCGCGCTCATGGTGCCGAGGGTGGCCAGGCGGTCCTGGTGCAGCAGCTGGCGGGCGCGGGCCTCGGCCAGCCGCTCCATCTCGACGGCGTACCGGTCCAGCGCGATGCGCGCCCGCTTCTTCTCCACGGCGTAGCGCAGGGTGCGGGTCAGGAGCGAACCCTGCCGCACCTCCTGCTTCACCAGGTAGTCGTCGGCGCCGAGGTGCATGGCGGCCATGGCCAGGCTCTCGTCGTCGCAGCCGGTGAAGACCACGAGCGGCACCTCGCGGTCCACCTCGCGGACCCGCGTCACGGTTTCCACGCCGGTCGACTCGGGCAGGGTCAGATCGAGGATCACGACGTCGACGGCCTGATCGCGCAGGTGGGCGGTGGCCGCGGTCAGGTTGTCGCAGGCGTGCAGGCTGAAGGCGGCATGGGGATCGTCCCGGAGCATGGCCGAGACGACCTGGCGGGCGGTGGCGCTGTCCTCGATCAGCAGGACCCGGATCTTGGTGTCCATGCCTGGCAACTCCCGTAGAGGCGATGGGAACGGGTGCGAACCCGTCCCCGGGTATCGGCACATGGGAAGTTCCGTTAAAGGGATACTTATTGTCAAAATCGTGCCGCAGGACAAGATGGTTCGATTCGGCCGGCCAATGGGGTAGAATGGCTCGGAACCGGAACCGGAACTGGAACCGGACCAAGGGGGAACATCATGCGCAGATCTCTGCTTGTCTTCGTGGCGGTCGTGTTGGCGGCAGCCACCGCCCGTGCGGACATCGGCGACCCGGACCGTCTGGCCGCCTACACCGACGCCGCCTGGACGCGTGCGGTCACCACCAACGCCACAGCACCTGACACCGTCACCATCCATTTCGTGCTCGAGGGACCCAGCCGCGGCGGCGACATCGCGAGCCTGCGCCAGACCTTCGCCTTCGGATCGCTGAAGCTGCTCGCCGTGTCGCGCGGCCACGTGGAACAGCCCTACCCGTTCGTCGACTACCACGAAATGATCATCGAGGGTGAGGATGCGATCCCCATCGTCGACCGCACGGAGGTCTTCACCATGACCTTCGAAGTGCCCGACACGGGCGCTCACGTGCTGTCCGGCTCCGGGGCCGACTGCACGATAGTGGGCGAAACCGACACCTACACCCTCCATTGGCCCTACCAGACGTCGGCCGTGGCCTGGATCAACCCGCCGCCGCCGCAACTGCACTTCACGGTGACTTCGTACTTCGCCGGCGAGATCCTCGTCGGGGTCGAGTCCCAGAATAACCTCTCGCTCGTCAACACCGGCGGGCCTTCGTTCGCCGCGCCCGCTTTCGTTTCGTCGAGCGGGGCCTTCCGCATCGACGACCTGGACGACCTGGCCATGATCAGCCCGGGCAGGAACCGCGCGATCCGGATCCGTTTCACGCCGCCCACCGTGGGTCTGCACGAGGCATCCCTCGACGTGGGCGACGCCTCGCTCGCGATGGCCGGCCTGGGGCGCGGCGCCGAGTATCTCCTGTCCCGACCCGACACGCTGATGCTGCCGCCGGGTCTCGTGGGCCAGATCCGCACCGCCGCGCTCCCGGTGTTCAACGAGGGGCGTGATCCGGTGCCCCTCGTCACGTCCCCGCTGACGTGCGGCGATTTCACGGTGACTCCGATCGACGCCCCGGCGTCGCTCATGCCGGGGCAGTGGGCCTCGTTCTCCGTCCGCTATACGGTCCGCGACTCGGTCACGAACTTCTGCGCCTTCGACGTGGCGGCGCCGCCCGCCGCCGGGGCCGGCACCTTCGTCGCCGTCGGGTCCGCGCGCGAACCGAACTTCCTGGTCACCGTGTCGACGGACACCCTTGATTTCGACCCGGCGGAGGTCGGCTCGACGTCGTCGGCGTCGGTGACGGTGCGGAATTCCGGCGACTTCCCCGCCCGGATCGTGCCGGTCATCGCGCCGGCGGGCGAGCCTTTCCAGTACCTGGGGGCGCCGGAGTTCGACCTGGCCCCCGGCCAGGGCGTCACCCTCCACCTGCGCTGCGGCGGCACCACCCCCGGCGAGTTCGCGGCGGTGCTCGAACTGGGCGAGGACTGCCCCGCCGTGGTCCTGCGCGGCTCCGTCGTGGAGCGCCTCTACGCCCTGGAGGTCGACCCGCCCGTCCTCGAGTTCACCGATACGACGCCCGGCACCGAGTCCACCCGGACCTTTACGATGCGCAACACCGGTGCAGCGCCCCTGACCCTGGAGATGCGCTGTCCGGACCCGCAGGTCAGCGTCCCGACCGGGAGTGAGCCCATCGCCCCCGGCGAGGTGCTCGCGGTGACGGTCGGGTTCGTGCCCGCCGAGTACGGCTACTACGAGTTCACGTCACGCCTCGTGCACGAGCTCGACGTGATGCTCCCCGGCCGCGTCTGGCCCCGATTCGATTTCGGTCCGGACGAGAACCGGGTCGCCCTGCACTTCGATCCCGACTTCGCCACCGACGAGATCACCATCGAGCCGGTGCCGCAGGTCGTGCCCGCCCACCTCGTCCTGCACGCGCCGTCCGACGCCCTGGGCGTGCTCGGCTGGGAGTGCCGGCTGGGCCTGCCCGCCGGCGTGACCCTCGCCGGCTGGGACACCTACGGCGACGTCATCAACGCCAGCGACCCGCCCGAGTTCACCGTGGGCCTCGCCTCCCCGCTGCCCCAGGCGGCGAACGTGCCCCTGGCCACGTTCTACCTGCTGGCCTGGGACGTCGCACGCGATGAGCTGCCCCTGTCCCTGCTGCCGAAGTCGGTGCCGTCCCTGATCGGCCTGATGGCCTGGGCGCCGGGTTCGGACGTGGAGAACCTGACCGCCATGCTGCCGGCGAGCGGCGACTCGGTCGTGGCGCGCATCCGCGTGCGCAACGCCGTGGCGATCGCGTTGCCCACGCCCCGCGTGGAGGCCGGTCCGGACGGGGTGAGGCTGACCTGGCCCAATGGGGCCGGACCCGACGGCGGCTACCACGTGTGGCGCCGCGTCGGCGACGGCCCCGCCCGGCGCCTGACCGCGACGGTGCTCACGGCCGATGGCCCCGAGATCGTGTGGTTCGACGCGACCCCCGGCCGCCGGCCCGACGCCCTGACGACCTACGCCTATGCCCTGGTGGTGGCCGGTCGCGAACTGGGGCGCAGCCCCGAGGCCGGCCTCGACGCCGGAGATCTGCCCCAGGTCACGCGCCTGCTGCCCAATGTGCCGAATCCATTCAACCCGAGCACCGCGATCCGTTTCGAGGTGGCGCGCATGGGGCCGGTGGAGGTGGCCGTGTACGACCTGGCGGGACGGCGCGTGCGCACCCTCGTCGCGGCCGAGATGGCGCCCGGGGCCTACGCGCCTCTGTGGGATGGCCGCGACGACGGGGCCCGCCCGGTGCCGAGCGGCGCCTACATGGTGCGGCTGATGACGCCCGACGGAGTGGACCGGCGCAAGGTGACGCTGCTGAAGTAGGGGGGAGGGCCCGGACGCCGGGATCGGGTCCGAGGACCCGACCCCGAGAGACGTGATTCGGCGTCCGGCTTCGACCGGGTGCTACGGCGTGACGAAACTGCCGCAGATCTCGGTGAAGTTCGTGTCATGCTGGAAATCCCGCGACACGTCGCCGCCGACGGGGCCGAGGTCGATGCGCCAGGAATGATCCGTCGGCGGCGAGTCGCAGGATCCGCTGCCGTCGTGATCGGCATAGAAGTCGATGCAGTAGGACACGTTCTTCTCCAGCAGACCATTCCAGGTGAAGGCGAAGTTGCCGTCGACGGGCACGACGATCTCGCCGTGCACGGCGACCGCATCCGTGTCGTCGCGGACCACCATCACATGCAGGAGCTGGCTGGCGTGCGGCAGCACTGTTCCGGTGAGTACCAGGTCGTAGGGGCCGTCGTCGGCCGCCGGGGTCGTCGGATCGTCATCGTCACAGGCGGTCACGGTCAGCAGGAGGATGAACGGCACCCAGCAGAAGATTCTGGAATTGCGCAGGCGATTCGGCATGGCGGTTCTCCCGGTTTGCGGTCGTGGGGCGAAGGGGACCACCGGGAATCTAGATGAGAATGAGATTTGATATCAGTGACTTTGTCACCCAACTGCCAGATCGCCGCGCCCGGCCGCCTACCCCAGCCGCAGCACCTTCCGCGCCATCACCTTGCCGCGATACGCCAGGCTGCTGCGCCAGCGGATCAGCTTCTGCAGCCGGGGCAGGGCCTCGCGGGTGGCGGCGTAGCCCCGGGCCCGGCACGCCTCGCCGGCGCCGAAGTCGGCCCAGTGGAATTCCGTCACGGCGGGCCGGATCACGAAGTCGGCCTGGGCGCAGACGAAGGCGTTCAGCCTCTGGCGGGCGATGGTGTTGCTGCGCAGGATCATGTCCAGCCCGGTGGCGAAGTGGGTCTCCTCGAAGGCGGGGATGTCCACGGCGATGACGAGGTTCGCACCCATGTCCTGGCAGGCCTCGACGGGCACCCGGTAGGGGCCGCCCCCGTCGCACACCATGCGGCCGTCCTTCTCGATGGGCGGGAACACGGCGGGAATGGCGCTGCTGGCGTAGATCCCGTCCACGAGCGGGCCGTCGCTGTAGATCACGCCCTCGCCGGAGATCAGGTCCAGGGCCATGGCCGCGAAGGGGATCTGCAGGTCGGAGAACCGGATGGGCCCGAAGAGTTCGGTCAGCGGCCCGCGCAGCTTGCTCTCCGGCTGCATGGACGGCCGGGTGACCGTCTTGACCGCGATCAGCTTGCGCTGCATGTAGTCGAAGATGCCGGCCAGGCGGCTCTGGGGATCGCGCGCCTCGTTCTCGTCGCGCGGCACGAAGGGCGCCCAGTACGAGGCGAACTCCTCGTTGCCCACGTAGGCGCCCAGGCGCTCCCAGACCCGCGCCGGATCCGGGTCGTGGGCGTACAGGCCGCCCACGATGGAGCCCATGCTGGTGCCGGCGACCACGTCGGCGCGGATGCCCGCCTCCTCGAGGGCCTCGAGCACTCCGGCGTGGGCGAGGCCGCGGGCGCCGCCGCTGCCGAGCGCCAGCCCGATCTTCATGCCACTGGACATCGGATCCCACCTTGTGTAGCGTTTCCGCGATCAAAACGGGTCCAGCATAACAAACGTGCCGCGGCCCACCAAACGAGACTTTGCAACCCGTGCGGCCGCCGCCCGCCGCCCGCCGCCTGGAGATGTCCGGACCATGCCCGACGCCCACGATTCCCCGGCCACGTCGCCCTTCGTCATGGAGCGCCTCCTGCGCGACGCCTACCGGCGCGAGAAGCGCGAGGAATGGGCCAATGCCGACGACGGTGTGCCGGCCGGCGCCGCCGTCCCGGCCGACGATCCCGTCGAGACGGCCCAGGAGCTCGCCTACCAGGCCTACGAGAGCGACGACGCGGACGCGGCCCGGGCGCTGGTGGAGCGGGCCCTCGGCCACGATCCCGCCTGCGTCGACGCGCTGACGATCCGGGCCTTCCTGGAGAGCGAGGACGCCGGCACCCTCATCGAGGCCCTCGAGCAGGCGCTCGCGGTGGGGGAGGAGGTCCTCGGCGAGGAGTTCTTCGCCGAGCACATGGGCGGCTTCTGGCCGCTGGTGCAGGCGCGTCCCTACCTGCGGGCCGTCAAGCAGCTGGCCGAGGTGCTCTGGAACGTGGGGCGGCGCTTCGACGCCGTGGCCCAGTACGAGTCCCTGCTCGATCTCGACCCCGAGGACAACATGGGCAACATGGCCCTGCTGCTGGGCTACTACCTGGCCATGGGCGAGGTGCAGCGGGCCTGGGACCTGCTCGAGGAGCACCAGGACGAGGACAACACCGTCTGCGCGTGGAGCTGGGTGCTGCTCTTCCTGCAGACCGGCGACGAGGAGGCCGCTCTCGACGCCCTGCGGCACGCCGTCGGCCTGAACGCCCACGTGGCGCCGCTGCTGGTGGGGCTGGCCGACGTGCCCGACGCCGAGTTGCCCGCCTTCTTCGTCGCCGGCAGCCGCGAGGAGGCCGTCTCGACCCTGGAGATCGTCGGCGAGGGCTTCTCGCGCGTGTCCGAGGTGCAGCTCTGGCTCTACAACGCGCTGATCGCCGTGGGCGCCATCGACCCGGAACCGGACGACGACGCGCCCGGCGCCGCCCGGGTCGGTCTCTAGCCGGCCGGTCCCCGCCCCGGCCCCGGTCGCCCGACCGGGGCCCCTTTGTCCCCGCGGCCTCCCTGTGGTATCTTCAAGGGGCCCCCGACAGCCGTGCCCGACAGCATCGCCGCGAGGTTCCTTATGCGCCGTTATCGCCCCCTCCTGCTCGTTCTGGTCGCCGTCTGCGCCGTGGGCGCCGCCCGCGCGGCGCGCTCGACGACGTGCCGGTCGG
>JAGRNP010000007.1 GCA_020440705.1 bacterium
GGGGGGCGATCTCCCCTCAAGTCGGGGCGTGGCTGCACGAAAACCTACAGGAATACCGTGTTTCCGACTAAGGGCCGTGAGGACCGTATGGCGCCGTTCGACCTGCACATGACCGACGGGGGAGGCTCCGGGGAGCCGGCGACGCCGGGGACCGGCTGCGGGGTCCCGTCGTGCCTGCACACCCAGCTCTTCCGCGAGTCCCTGGTGGCGACGGCCGTCCACCGCCTCGTCGTCGACGCCGCCGGCCGGCCCGTGGACTACGTCTTCGTCGACGCCAACGAGGCCTTCGAACGCCACACGGGCCTCCGGGTGGCGGAGATCATCGGCCGCCGCGCGACCGAAGTGGTGCCGGGCCTCGAGGCGACCGGGCTGATCGGCCGCTACGGCGCCGTCGTCGCCACGGGCCAACCGGACGTCTTCGAGATGGAGGTCCCGTCCCTGGCGCGCCACTTCTCGATCCACGCCTTCCGCACCGGCCCCGGCCACTTCGCCGTCACCTTCCAGGACGTCAGCGCCTACGTGGAGACCAGCCGGGCCCTCGCCGCCGAACGCCACCGGATGGATCAGATCGCCAACAGCATCTCCGAGATCGTCTGGCTCATGGACGCGGACACGGGCCGCATGCAGTACCTGAGTCCGGCCTACGAGGCCATCACCGGCCGACCCGCCGCCGACGTCTACGCCGACACCGCGGCCTTCATGGACGGCGTCCATCCCGCCGACCTCGCGGCCGTCCGGAGCGACTACGAGGCCCACCTGGCCGGCAGGCGTTTCGACCGGAAGTTCCGCTACGTGCGACCGGACGGCGAGGTGCGCTGGGTCCGCAGCCGCACCTTCCCCGTCACCGACGCCGCGGGGCGCGTCGTGGCCCATTCGGGGTCGGCCGTCGACATCACCGAACTGAAGCAGGCCGAGGAGGCGCTGCAGCGGGAGTCCGATCTCTTCGCCCAGGGGCCGGTCTTCCGCATCACGTGGGGGCCGGAGCCCGGCTGGCCGGTGCGGAGCGTCTCGCGGAACGTCACGGCGATCCTCGGCTACACGCCCGAGGAGATGACGGCGTCCGGCTTCCGCTTCGCCGGCATCATGCATCCGGACGACCTGGACCGCATCCTCGGCGAGGTGGCCGGATTCCTCGCCGACGGCACGCGGCTGTTCCACCTCAGCTACCGCCTGCGCGACCGCGCCGGCACCTACCGCTGGTTCTACGACATGACCCGCTACGAGCGCGACGAGTCGGGCGAACTCGCGGCGATCCACGGCTACATGTTCGACCAGACGGAGCTCAGGCATTCCCGCGAGGCGTTGGCCCACGAACGCGAACGGCTGGCCAACGTCATCACGGGCACCAACGTCGGCACCTGGGAGTGGAACGTGCAGACGGGCGAGACCGTCTTCAACGAGCGCTGGGCCGCGATCTGCGGCTACACCCTGCAGGAGCTGGCCCCGGTCTCCATCGAGACCTGGTCCCGGCTGGCCCATCCGGACGACCTGCCGGCCAGCCGCGCCGCGCTGGAGGCCCACTTCGCCGGCGAGAGCGAGTACTACGACGTCGAGTGCCGCATGCGGCACAAGGACGGCGACTGGGTGTGGGTCCATGATCGGGGCCGCGTCGTCTCGCGCGACGAGGCGGGCCGGCCGCTGGCCATGTTCGGCACCCACTCGGACATCACCGCCCGCCGCCTCGCCAGCCTCGAGCTGGAACGCCTGGTCGAGGAGGCGGAGCGGGCCAACGCCGCCAAGAGCCAGTTCCTGGCCACCATGAGCCACGAGATCCGCACGCCCATGAACGGCGTCATCGGCATGACCGGCCTGCTGCTCGAGACCGACCTCGACCCGGAGCAGGAGCGCTATGCGTCGCTGGTGCAGGCCAGCGCCGAATCGCTGCTGGTCATCATCAACGACGTCCTGGACTTCTCGAAGATCGAGGCGGGGCGGCTCGAGCTGGAGGACATCGAGTTCGCCCCGCGACCGCTCCTGGACGGCGTCATGGCGTCCCTGTCGATCCGGGCCGGCGAGAAGGGCCTGAACTTCGCCTGCGAGGTCGCGCCGGACGTGCCGGAATTCCTGCGGGGCGATCCCGGGCGCCTGCGCCAGATCCTGGTCAATCTCCTCGGCAATGCGCTGAAGTTCACTGATGCGGGCGAGGTCGCCGTGCGGGTCGCCGCCGAGGCGGTGACCGCGGACGGGGCGGTGCTCCGCTGCGAGGTGCGCGACACGGGCCCGGGCATCCCCCTCGAACGCCAGGACGCCATGTTCCAGCAGTTCACGCAGGTCGATGGGTCGACGGCCCGCCGGCACGGCGGCACCGGGCTCGGCCTGGCGATCTGCCGCCAGCTGGCCGGGCTCATGGGCGGGAGCATCGGCGTCGAGAGCACACCCGGGCGGGGGGCCCGCTTCTGGTTCACGGCCCGCTTCGGCCGGGGCGCGAATCCGGCCGACCCGCCGGCGCCGGTGGCGGCCCCGGACGTGCCGGTGGCGACGGCGACCGTCGAGCGGCCCCGCCTGCGCCTTCTGCTCGTGGAGGACAATCTCACCAACCAGCTCGTGGCGCGCGGCCTGCTGAAGCGGCTCGGCCAGACCTGCGACGTGGCCGCCAACGGGGTCGAGGCCCTGGCCGCCCTGGCGGCGGCGCCCTACGATCTGGTCTTCATGGACGTCCAGATGCCCGAGATGGATGGCCTCGAGGCGACCCGCCGCATCCGCGGCCTGGCGCCGGGCAGCCTGAACGCCGGCGTCCCCGTGGTGGCCATGACCGCCAACGCCATGCGCGGCGACCGCGAGGAGTGCCTGCGGGCCGGCATGGACGACTACCTCGCCAAGCCGATCACCAAGGCCACCCTGGGCGAGGTGCTCGATCGCTGGGCCGCGCGGCTGTTGGTCGGCGTTCCCGCCGGCGTCGATTGAGCGGGGCTGCCCACCGGATTTTCACGCAACAATCCGGGTCCGATGCCGTATGATGGCGCTTTACCCCAGCCCGGAGGCCCGACGATGAAGAATTCCCAGCCCGCACCGGTGACCTGCTAGTCCCGGACACGCCTCCGTCTTCCCGTGATCCCAGAGGAATTCCCGGAGCCCTCGGCCGCCCCGCCGCGGCTGCTCCGTCGTCATCGTCAGGAGCCCCCATGTCCCGCATCGACTCTCCCGCGCATCGCCCCGGCCTGCTGGCCACCCTGCGCGAATCCCTCGCCGGCGGCGAGCGCGACTACACCACCGAGACCATCGGCCGCGCCGTCGTGCTGCTGGCCGTGCCCATGGTCCTGGAGATGCTCATGGAGTCGGCCTTCGCCGTGGCCGACGTGTACTTCGTGGCCCGCCTCGGTGTCGACGCCGTGGCGGCCGTCGGCCAGACCGAGGCCATGATCACCCTCATCTACGCCGTGGCGGTGGGCCTGAGCATGTCGACCACGGCCATGGTGGCCCGGCGCATCGGCGAGAAGGACCGCGACGGCGCCGCCGACACCACGGTCCAGGCCATGGGGCTCGGCGTCGTCGTCGCCGCGGCGATCGCGGTGCCGGGCGCCCTCTTCGCGCCGCAGCTGCTGCACCTGATGGGCGGCTCGGCCGAGCTCGTGGCCGGCGGCCAGGGCTACACGCGGGTCATGCTCGCAGGCAACGTGTCGATCGTGCTGCTCTTCCTGCTGAACGCCGTCTTCCGGGGGGCGGGCGACGCCGCCCTGGCCATGCGCGTGCTGTGGCTGGCCAACGGCATCAACATCGTGCTCGACCCGTGCCTCATCTTCGGCTGGGGGCCGTTTCCCGAGCTGGGCCTGACGGGCGCCGCGGTGGCCACCACCATCGGCCGCAGCGTGGGCGTGGCCTACCAGCTGCACCTGCTGTTCCGCGGGCGGGGCACCGTCGCGGTGGCACGGCGGCATCTGGCCCTGCACGGGCGCATCATGCTGCGCCTGCTGCGGATCTCCCTCGGCGGCATCGGCCAGTTCCTGATCTCCACCTCGAGCTGGGTGCTGCTGATGCGCCTGGTGGGGGACTTCGGCGCCGTCGCGGTGGCCGGCTACACCATCGCCATCCGCATCATCGTCGTGGCGCTGATGCCGAGCTGGGGCGTGTCCAACGCGGCGGCCACCCTGGTGGGCCAGAACCTGGGCGCAGGCCACCCGGACCGGGCGGCGGCCAGCGTGTGGCGGGTGGGCTTCTACAACGCGGGCTTCCTGGTGAGCGTCGCGGTGGTGTTCATCCTGGGCGCCGAGCGGCTCGTGGGCCTGTTCACCGCCGAGCCGGCGGTGATCGCCGTGGGGGCGACCGCCCTGCGCTTCATCGCCTACGGCTACCCGTTCTACGCCTTCGGCATGGTCATGACCCAGGCCTTCAACGGCGCCGGCGACACGACCACGCCCACGGCGATCAACTTCTTCTGCTACTGGTGCTTCCAGCTGCCGCTGGCCTTGTTCCTGTCGCACCGCACCACCCTGGGCGCCGAGGGTGTGTTCCTGGCGATCCTGGTGGCCGAGATGGCCCTGACGGTGACCGGGATCCTGGTCTTCCGGCGGGGGGCGTGGCGGGACCGGGAGGTCTGACGGGGCGGTGCCGATCCAGGGCGCAGGCGCCGACCCGACCCGGTGTTCAGCGGGAACCGCGCCGTGGGGGCCGGGGCCGGACCGCGCGCCTGGCGCCGGATTCGGCCGCGGGCCCCTTGCCCGCCGGGCCCTTGCCGGTCGGCTTGCGTCCCGGACCCGCCTTGCCGGCCGCGCCGGCGGGCGGGGCGCCGAACAGGCGCACGCCCGTCAGGGCGGCGAAGGGGGCCAGGGCCTGCGGCGTCCAGTGGCCCACGATGGCGCGGCGCACGGCGACCGCCTCGGCGTCGCGCGCCCCGTGGATCATGCGGGCGCATTCCTCGGGCCGCACCGGGTAGATCGTGCAGACACCGCGGTCGTAGAACACGCAACGGCCCGGCCGGGCCAGTTCCTCCAGGGTCCACACCGAACCGGGCTTCTTGCCGTCGCGCAGCTTGTGGGGCATGACGCCGTGGCGCAGGGATCCGTCGGGCATGGCGGTGACGCCCACGGCCAGGCGCGCGCGGAAGACGTCCTCGATCGATTCGCCGAGATGGATGGCCAAGGCCTTGACCTGGCCGGGACGGAACCAGCCGGGCGAGTTGAGGCAGGCGGCGCGGCAGTCGCGGCAGTCGCAGCTCGAAACGGGCGGGCCGGAACGCCGGCCGCCGGCGGACGCGGATCGGGACATGGGCGGTCTCCTGGGGCGGTGGACCTGGTCGGGCGCGGCGGGGCGCCGGCCGAATATAGCACCGACCCGACCCCCTCGCCGCCCGCGAATCCCACCCTCGTCCGGCGCAGGGCCGGGCCGCCGCGTCCGGAACCACGGCGACCCCGGGGCCGCTGCCCGCGACGCGGGCGGGGCTCAGTCGAGCCGGTAGCAGATCACCTCGTACGGGGCGGGCTCCTTGTCCTCGTCCTCGTCGTCCTCGGCGCGGCCCGACGACATCTGCACCATCATCATGCCGCCACCGCCGCTGAAGGTGCGGTCCGGGGCGTTGTTGGCCTCCTTCAGCACGTAGAGCCGGTCGCCGCGGATCAGGAACTGGTCGTCCTCGGCGTCGTAGTCGACTTCGATGCGCACCTGCCGCACGAAGCGGCCGGCCGGATCGATCTCGTCGAAGACGCCGACGCAGCCGCTGCCGCCGGCGTCGCGGCCCCGGCTGCTGAGCACCCACAGCGATCCGTCCGGACGCGGGATGATGCGGTCGATGTCCGGGGCCATCTCCTCGATGTGCATTTCGGCGTGGGTGCTGAAACGCTCGCGCATGCGTTCGCGCTGCTCGCGCTCGGCGGCGAGCACCGCCTCGGGCCGCCGCACCGACTCGTAGTCGCGGCGCACGCGGCGCAGGGGCGTGCCGTCGGGCGCGAAGGTCTCGATGAGGTACTCCTTGCGCTTGCGGTGGACGTGCACGTTGCCGTCGGCGCCCACGGTCCAGTTGTTGATGAAATCGCCGTCCTCGCCGGCGCTCAGGGAGATCGAGCCGCCGCTCTGGGTCTCGCTCTCGTGCAGCACCTTCGCCTTCTCGTGGCCCTCGAGGTCGTACACCCCGAGCACGCGGTTGATCTCGGCCGTGCCCGCCGCGAAGTTCGTGCTGAAGAACCCCATCACCATCTCGTCCCCGTGCACGGCCACCTCCTGCACCAGGGCCTGGCCGCCGCCGTCGCCACCCAGGCTCACCGACGACTGCGGCAGGCCGTCGGCGTCGAAGCGCACCATCTGGCTCGGCATCATCTCGACCACGCCCACGCCCCGGTCCGGCAGCACGGCCAGGCTGACGGCGTTGCGGAACTCGCCCGGCCCGTCGCCCTCGCGGCCGACCGTGCGCAGCACCTGCCCGTCGGCAGCGACCTCGTAGAGGGTGCTCAGCACCGAGTCGAGCAGCCAGGTCGTGCCGGCGGGGGTGGGGCGGGCGTCGGTGACCAGGCCGAACAGCGTCCCGGCGGGATCGTCCTCGCCGCCGATGCGCCACATGGGGTCGGGCCGCAGCACCGACGCCTCCGCCGCCATGGGGGTGGCCGGATTGTGCAGGGTCGTGATCCCGTTCTCGAAGTCCTCGCGGCCGTTCCACACCGGGGCGCTCTCGGCGACGCCGGCGGCCAGGGCCAGGACGGGGCAGAAGGCGAAGAGGAGCAGGATTCGTTTCATGTTCGGATCTCCGGGAAAGGGGGGTGGATGTCGTCTCGGCACAGGGTACGGCGCCGTCGGCAAAAAGCGACGTTAAGGACCGTCAACGGCTGTTAAAGAATGTTAAGCGGGTGATTCGCGGCTGGTGGGCGCGGTCGCGGCGCTGTAGGTTGAGCCCATGCGAAACCCCCTGATCGGCATGCCCCGCCTCTTCGTCGTCCTCAGCCTGGCCCTGGCCGGGCTCATGGCGCTGCAGGTGATGCTCCTGCGCTACGCGTGGGACCTGAAGGTGCAGGCGCTGGAGAGCGGCGCCCGCACCGCCCTGGCCTCGACGGTGCTCGCCCTGCAATCGCGGGAGATCGAGGGCAGCGCCTACGAGTACTTCTTCGCCCACGACGACACGACCTCGGCGTCCGGACCCGGCACGGTGCACGCCAACGTCTGGACCACGCGATCCTCCTACCGCCTGCACGACGTCTCCGCACCGCCGGATGCGCCGGCGGCGGTCCCGGGCACGGGCGAGGTGGGCGTCGCGGGCGACGCCGCGGCCGTGCGGCGCTTCCGCACCGTCAGCCGCGACCTGCGGCGGCTGACCGGGCGGCCCGCCGGCGAGGCCTGGAACGTGGACCTCGGTTTCGAGACGGGGGACTCCGTCCTGGTCATCGTGCGGCCCGAACCGGGCGGGCACGGCGAGCACCTGACCGTGCGCACCGCTCCGGACGCCTCGCTGCGGCACGCGGTGGGCGAGTGGATCGCGAGCTCGCCCCGCCCCATCGGCGAGCGGCTCACGGACATGGACATCGCCGACGTGCTGCGCGACGAGCTGGCGGCGGTCGGCATCGGCGCCGAGCCGGCCTTCGGCGTCGTGCGCCCGGCCGGATCCGGCCTGCGGCCGGGCCTGATCCGCTTCCCCGCCGGGGGCGGGCGTCCCGGGGCGCCGTCGCCCGATGCGGGCGACGAGGTCGTGCTGGCCAGCGACAACATCACCGACGCCGAGGTGCGCGAAAGCCCCTACCGCCAGGAGCTCTTCCCTCTCGATCCCTTCGGCTCGCCCTACGAACTGGTGCTGGCCTTCCCCCAGGACCGGCTCTACCTGCTGAAACAGATCGGGCCCCTGTGGGCCGCCTCGGCGGTCTTCATCGTCGTGATCGTCGTGGCCTTCGCCCAGGCCTGGCGCACCAACGCCGAGCAGCGGCGCTTCGGCGGCCAGCTCGTCGACTTCATCAACAACATGACCCACGAGTTCAAGACGCCCATCGCCACGGTGGCCCTGGCCGGGGAGGCCCTGGCCCGGCCCGACGTGCAGGGCGATCCGGCCGTGCTCGAACGCTACGTGGGCATGATCCGGGACGAGAACGCGCGCATGCACCGGCAGGCCGAGAAGATCCTGCAGATGGCGCGGTTCGAGCGGGGCGACATCGAGGTGAAGCGCGAACCGGTCGACGCGATCGCGTTGTTGCGCGGCGTGGCCGAGTCGTTCACCCTGCAGGTGGAGCGACGGGGCGGGACCATCGCCTGCGACGGCACCGGGCCCGCCGTGGTGGCCGGCGACCGGGTCCACCTCGAGAGCATCTTCACCAACCTGGTGGACAACGCCGTCAAGTACTCGCGCGAAGAGCCCCGCGTCCGCATCGCCGGCGCGGTCCGGGACGGCTGGCTGGAGGCCAAGGTCAGCGACCGGGGGCCCGGCATCCCGCGCGCCGACCAGCGGCGGGTCTTCGAGAAGTACTACCGCTGCCCGACCGGCGACCGGCACGACGTCAAGGGCTTCGGCCTCGGGCTGAGCTTCGTGCACAGCCTGGTGCGGGCCCACGGCGGCCACGTCGAGCTGCACAGCCTGCCCGGCGAGGGCACCACCGTCACGGTGAGCCTGCCGCTGGTGCGCCCTGAAGAGGAGACGTCGTGACCGATGCCGTGCCGCTGCTGCTGCTCGAGGACGATCCCAACCTGGGTCTGATCATCGCGGAGTCCCTCGAACGCGAGGGCTTCGCCGTCGAGCGCCATCTGGACGGCAAGGCAGGCCTCGCGGCCCTGGCCGACCGCCGCTTCGCCCTCTGCCTCGTCGACGTGATGATGCCCGAGATGGACGGCTTCGCCTTCGCCGGCGAACTGCGCCGGCGGGGCGACGCGACGCCCTTCATCTTCCTGACGGCGCGCTCGATGGTGAAGGACCGCATCCACGGCTTCAAGCTCGGCTGCGACGACTACATCACCAAGCCGTTCAGCATGGAGGAGCTGCTGCTGCGCATCCAGGCCGTGCTGCGGCGCAGCGACGACGCGGAACCGGCGCCCGCGGCCCCGGACGGTCCCACCGCGGTCGGGCGCTACGTCTTCGACCCGCGCGCCCTGACGCTGGCCCTCGACGGCGACGAGAAGCGACTGACCGAGCGGGAAGGGGCTCTGCTGGCCATGCTCGTGGCGTACGGCGAGGAGGTCCTCGAGCGCGACGTGGCCCTCCGGGCCATCTGGCAGGACGATTCCTATCACGCCGGCCGCAGCATGGACGTCTTCATCTCCAAGCTGCGCAAGCACTTGGCTGGTGATCCGGGCATCGAGATCCGCTCGGTGCACGGGCGGGGCTTCCGGCTGCTGGTGCACGGCGGCGCCAGCGACTGAGTCGGGCCGCTGGCGGGATTCCCCACCTTTCCTATGCTCAACGGAAGAGAGTTTCCGCCCCCCCCATCGGACAGGGAGAGCCTCCCATGCGACGCATCACGATCCTGGCCACGCTGGTGGCCGCCGCCGGCCTGCTGCCACCGGCGGGCCCCGCCCGCGCCTGAGGCGTGGCGCCGCCGGGCGGTCTGCCCGGACACTGCACGACCGGAGGGACCGTGGTCCGCGAGCGACAGGTCGGCGCCTTCGGCCAGCGGAGCGAGACGACCCTGGATCTGGGCGTCGACACCGCCCTGGAGATCACGACGTTCGGGGCGGCGTTCGCCCATCCGGTCGGTTCGGACCTGACCCTCGCCGTGGGCGTCGGCGCGATCACCGACGGCGAGCTGCGCGCCGGAGCCGTCACCGCGACGCTGGCGGACGGCCTGGCGGTGTCGGTGTCGGGCACGCGCACCCGGGTGTTCGCGGGCGGGATCCTCGACCAGCTCGATCTCTCGCTTTCCGGCAGCTATGCCCGGGCCACGACGCGCCACTCCGGCACCGGCGCGGCGGGGAAGTACGCGGCGGTCGACCTGCGGCTCGGCCTGCGGGGCGTCCGCCGACTGGGCGGCGGCGCGAGCGGGTGGGTGTCCGGGCGGGTCTTCGGCGGACCGGTGACCTGGGACCGGGAGGGGACCTCGGACACCGGCGGCGACCTGCACCACTACCAGCTGGGATTCGGGGCGGCCTGGCGCACCGGCGGGCTCGGCGTCTACGCCGAGGCCATGGTCGCGGGCGAACGCGCCCTGGGCGCCGGCGCCGGCTGGTCCTGGTAGGAAACCGTCGCCGGCCGGACCGGCGGGAAATTGCTGGTTCAGGGTCTTCCTTTCAGGTATCTTGGGCTCCGGAATCGACGACGGCGGTTCCCTTCGGGGTGCCGCCGTCGGGGTTTCGGCCCCACCCGAGGCGGCGCCCGTCCCGCGCGGCCCAGTCCACTCCGACCGGAGGCGAACATGTCCGCGACCGCCCAGCAGAAACCCGCCAAAGGCCACCCGTCCGGCCTCTTCTCGCTCTTCTTCTCGGAAATGTGGGAGCGTCTCGGCTTCTACCTGATGCTCGGCATCCTGCTGCTCTACACCATCGACACCGAGCGCGGGGGCCTGGGTTTCACCAACGCCGCGGCGGCCGAGATCTACGGCACCTACATGGCCTTCGTGTACTTCACGCCCTTCATCGGCGGCATGATCGCCGACCGCCTGCTCGGCTACCGGCGCAGCGTGCTGATCGGGGGCCTGCTGCTGGCGGCGGGGTACTTCAGCCTGGGCATCCGCTCCATGCCCACGTTCTACGGCGGCCTGGTGCTGCTCTGCCTCGGCAACGGCTTCTTCAAGCCGAACATCTCGGCCATGGTGGGCAACCTCTACGCCGCCGACGACCCGCGGCGGGACGCGGGCTTCAACATCTTCTACATGGGCATCAACATCGGCGCCACCATCAGCGCCCTGCTCTCGGCGCCCCTGCGCAACCTGTGGTCGTTCAACATGGCCTTCAGCGCCGCGGGCGTGGGCATGCTCATCGGCGTCGCGGTGATCCTCTTCAACTGGAAGCAGCTGGCCGACGCCGACCGCCAGCCCGAGGTCAAGCCGGGCGACTTCGGCCTCAAGCAGGTCTTCCTGATCATCCTGGCCCCGGCGGTGACCTTCGGCGTGATCGGCTACTTCGTGGGCGGGAAGCTGCCGTTCATCATGGACACCATCGGCCCGATCACCTTCGGCTTCCTGGTGGGCATGCTGCCGGTGGCGGGCTACTTCGCCAACCTGGTCATGAAGGCCGGGCCCGACGAGAAGCCCGGCCTCGCCGCGCTGATTCCCGTCTACGTGGCGGGCGGCGCCTTCTTCATGGTGCTGCACCTCTCGGGCGGCCTGATCACCATCTTCGCCGAGCACAACACCGACCGCCGCGCCGAGTGGGTGCCCCAGGCCACCGAGTTCTACGCCCAGAAGGCCATGCCGTCCTACTTCGGCAACGCCGGGCCCGACCTGCCGCGGCCCGACGAACGCACCCTCTACATCGTGCCCGACCGCACCGAGGCCATGTTCGGGGCGCGCATCCTGAGCGCGTCGGCGGTGGCGGAGATCCGCGCCGACGCCGCCTCGGGCGTGGCCGTGGTCGAGGCCGGGGCCGCCGATTTCGACGGCACCTTCGCCTGCCGGGTCTTCCCCGACGCGAACGTGGCGCTCTCCACCTCGAAGGACGCCCACGGGGTCGAGACGACGAGCGTGAAGATCGAGCCGGAGCAAACCGACGCCCTGGGCGAGGTGGCCCTCGTGCGGCAGGTCGACGGCCGCACCGTGCCGGTCATCATGGTCGGCCAGGGAACCTTCGATGCGGTCTACCGCGACGCGGCCGGGGCCGCGCGCCTGGCGCCGGGCAGCTACGTGCGCCTGCTCAACGCCGAGCTGCTCACCGGCTTCCTCAACCCCTTCTTCGTGGTCGTCTGCACGCCCATCGTGGTGTGGTTCTTCGCCTGGCGCGTGAAGCTGGGCAAGGCCGTCACCACGGCCCGCAAGATCTTCCTCGGCATGGTCATCACGACGGTGGCGGTGCTGGTCATGGCCCTCGGGGCCAAGGTGGGCCAGGACGGGGCCGTCAAGACCTCGATGATGTGGCTGGCGGGCTACTACCTGGTGATCACCTTCGGCGAGCTGTGCCTGTCGCCCATGGGCCTGTCCCTGGTGACCAAGCTGGCGCCGAAGCGCCTGGTCGGCCTGATGATGGGCGGCTGGTTCCTCAGCACGGCCGTGGGCAACAAGCTGTCCGGCTTCATCAGCGGCCTCGAGCCCGGCACCACCATGTTCGTGGTGCTGGCCGGGGCGATCCTGCTGGTGGCCGGCTTCATCTTCGTCATGCTGCCGCGCCTGGATGCGGCGATCAAGAAGTACGGGGCCTGACCCCGCGAGCAGAAGACGACAACGGCCCCCGCCGCGGCGCGGGCCTTTCCCCCAGGGGTGGATAAAGTGAAACGACTCTTCCTGGTCTGGACCGTGGCCTTCGTCGCCACGGTGGCCTTCCTGGTGTGGCAGAAGATCTCGGGCCCCACCTATCCGGTGCGGTTCGACACGGAGATCGCCGGCGTGCCGCTCAAGGGCGAGCTGCTGCGCACCCACAGCATCACGGGTGACATGCCGGTGACGGTCGCCATGCCGGATTCGACGGTGGCGGGCACCGTGGTCTGGCGGCGCTATCCCACCGGCGACGACTGGACCCGCACCCCCATGAGCTGGGCCGACGGCCAGCTCCGGGCCCTGCTGCCGAAGCAGGGCATGGCCGGCAAGCTCGAGTACGACGTGCAGTTCGAGAAGGACGGCCAGAAGGTCGTCATCCCGCCGGGCGAGGCGGCCGTCGCGCGCTACAAGGGCGACGTGCCGAATCTCGTGCTCGTCTTCCACGTGAGCTTCATGATCCTGGGCATGCTGTTCTCGACGGGCTGTGGCCTGGACGCCCTGTTCGGCGGCAGCAGCGGCCTGAAGCCGCTCTCCCGCATCACGTTCTTCTGCCTCTTCGTGGGCGGGCTCGTGCTGGGACCGCTCGTGCAGAAGTACGCCTTCGACGCCTACTGGACGGGCTGGCCCTTCGGTTCGGACTGGACCGACAACAAGCTCGCCGTCGGGGCCCTGGTGTGGCTGGCGGCCGTGTGGTTCACGCGCCGGGCGGCGCCGGGCCGGCCGGCCGGCAAATGGGTGTGCGTCGTGGCCATGCTGACGATCTTCGTGATCTACGGCATCCCGCACAGCATCCACGGCTCGACCCTCGACTACGAGACGGGCGAGCACATCCAGACCATGATGATCGAGTTCGTGCGCTTCCTCGCCTAGCAGGAACCCGGGACCCACGGGCGGGGTTGGTCGGGCAACCGACCGACCCGTCCGCCGAGGAGCCGCCATGACCGTCGCCGCCCGCCGCCTCCGCGCCCTCGCGTTCGCCCTGCTGGCGTCCGCCCTGCTCGGCGGCGCCGTCCCCGCGCCGGCCCAGGAGGACGCCCCCCAGAGCGGGGGCTTCGACCCCGCCGACCTGCTTGAGCGGCTGGGCGATGCCGCCCGTCGCAACGACCACGTCGCCTACCTCGCGTGCCTGGCCGACACCTTCGACTACGTGCCCCTGCCCACCGACGTGATCAACAACCCGGACCTCGTCTGGGACGGGTGGGACCAGGTCCGCGAGCGCACCTACGTGCGCCGGGCGGCCGAGCGTGGACGGCTGGCCTTCCCGCGGGTGATCGAGGTGAACAGCCGCACCGCCCGGGGCCGCGACGATGCCGAGTGGGACGTGACCTACGAGCTGGCGGGGAAGTTCCGGGCCCGGGCGGTGCTGACCATGGTGCGCAGCGGCGTGCGGTGGTACCTGCGGGGCTGGGAGGACATCGACCAGGTCTTCGACGCCGACGGCGAGGCGTGGCGGGGCAGCGCGGAGCAGCGCGCCCTCGTGATGCGCTGATCCGGGGCGCACCGGGTACCGGAACGAGTTCTTCGACAGCCGGCTAGAAGCCCACCGGACGCCCGGCGTTCCGTTCCTCCAGCCACGCCTGCAGGGGCGCGAAGTACTCGAGCATCGCGTCCGCCGACAACCCCTCGCCCGTGGCCTCCCGCATGACCCGCGACCAGTCCCGCGTGGCCCCGAGCCGCAGGATCGACTCCAGGTACAGCCCCACCGCCCGGTTGCCGTAGTAGTCGGCGGCGTGCACGTCGGCCTGCAGGATCTCGCGGCAGATGTACCGGTGCAGCTGGTGCAGGATGACCGTGCTCAGGGCGTAGTCGTAGTACTGGGCCGGATCGTCGATGACGTGGGTCTTCGTGGCGGGATCGCAGTGCTCCTCGCCGCGGGGCTCGGGCGGCGCGATGCCCTGGTGGCGGGCGGCCAGCTCCCACCAGCGCGTGTTGTAGAGGTGCCGCGGCAGGTCCTCCTCGTACAGGTCGTGCTCCCAGTGGGTCATGGTGCCGCAGGCGAAGGGCAGGAAGACCACCCCGCCGGTGAGCGCCTGCTCGAGCAGCCAGGCGATCTCGTCGGGTGTGTCTCCCGACGACCCGCCGGACGTTCCGCCGGACGTCCCGCCGGCCGCGACGAGGTCGAGCCGCGCCAGGTACGGCCGCTGGCTCGCCGCCAGCTCGATCAGCGAGCCGACCCCTTCGTGGAAGGCCCGGTTCGCGCCGCGGCGCAGCACCATGGGCACCTCGGGGCGGGCGTAGCTCAGGTAGTAGTAGACGTGGCCCAGCTCGTGGTGGGTCGTCTGGAACCACTCGAAGCCCGGCTCGATGCTCATCAGGGCGCGCACGTCCCGGTCGAGGTCGATGTGCCAGGCCGAGGCGTGGGTGTTCTTGCGCCGGGTCGCGTTGGCGGGCAGGGCGTAGAGGTCGCTGCGGGCCCAGAAGTTGGCGGGCAGGGGCTCGAAGCCCAGGGACAGGTAGAAGCGCTCGGCCTGTTCGACCAGCCACTGCGGTTCGGCGTCCCGCAGCAGGTCGCCCGTGTCGGCCGCGGGCACGAGCCCCGGCCAGCTCTGGCCCCAGCGGTTGCCCAGCCAGTGGGCGGGGATCAGGTCGGGCACCGGCTCGCCGTAGCGGGCGGCGAGCTCGTGGCGCACCCAGCAATGGAGCTGCTCGTAGAGGGGGCGCAGCGCCGCCAGGATCTCGTCCATCAGGGCCATCATCTCGGCGCTGGTCAGGCCGTAGTCGGCCACCTCGAGGCCGAAGAACGAGCTGAAGCCCATCTCGCGCGCGTTGGCGTTGCGCAGGCCCTGCAGTTTCTCGACCCCGTCCTTCAGCTTCGGCCCGACCGTCTTGCTGCAGTCCCAGGCGGCGCGGCGCAGGGCCGGGTCGCGGCTGTCGCGCAGGATGGCGTCGATCTCGTTGGGGGTCACGGGACGCGGGTCGGCGCCCGGTGCGCGCAGCACGTAGCGGAAGGCGTAGAGCGAATCGGTGAGCACGGCCTCGGTGGCGAGCATCTCCGCCACGCGGGCCGGCGCCGTGGCGGGCGCGTGGGCGGCCAGTTGCCAGGCCACCTCGATCTGGCGCTCCTGCAGCTCGGTCAGGCCGGGCAGGTCGCGGAAGAGGCGCAGCCGCTCGATGACGGCGCGGCTGCCGGTGAAGTCGGCGAGGGCGCGGTCGGCCTCGATGCGGGCCGCGGTGTGGGCGGCGGTGATGTCGGCGCCGGCGTTGAACTTGGCCCCTTCGGCGCGGGTCCAGGCGGCCTGGTAGGCCTCGTTGTAGGCGTCGAGGAAGGTCTGGGCCTCTTCGGGGCTGCCCGGCCGCACGGGGTCGGGCCGTTCGCCGCGCGCGGGGGCGGCGTCGGGCGCCGGCACCTCGTTGGGATCGTAGGTGAGCAGGAAGATGGTCACGAGGCCGGCGGCCAGGAGGGTCATGCCGATGCCGGCGACGGTGCGGGTCTGCATGGGGCGGCGCTCCGCGCTGGAGGGGATGTTCCACGTCTCGTCCGGACTCTGCCACACGGGCCGCGGACTGGCCAGCAAAAGGGGGGAGGGCCGTGGCCCTCCCCCCGGTCGTGCGCCGCGCGGGCGGCTAGTTGGTCGGCGTCACCTCGAGCGGGAAGTCGGCCGCGGCGACCCACTTGTGCGACAGCAGGCTGTCGTAGAAGAGGTTGTTCGAGCCGAACTTCAGGCTGTAGGCGTCGTAGCCCAGCATGTTCAGGTAGGCCGTGACCTGGCTGCTGGTCTGGCTGGTCCAGCAGTACACCACGACCGGCATGTCGGTCGGGATGTAGGCCAGCATCTGGTCGACGCCCATGCTGGCGCCCGGTGTGAACTGGAAGGCGCCCGGGATGTGACCGGGGACGCCGGCCGAGCCGGTGCCCAGGTAGTCGGCCTCACCGAAGTAGTTGATGATGAAGTAGTTGTCCAGGTTGTCCATGATGTCGGTGTAGCTGACCGCCTTCAGGCCGCCCGCGACCATGGCCGCCACCCGGTTCTCCACGACGGTCGCGGCCGTCTCGCCGGCCAGCGTCGGGTAGGCGTGGACCGTCAGGTCGCCGTTGTTGTCGGTGGTCTCGGGGTTGGTCAGCGTGTTGCCGATGTTGCTGTCCCACGAACCCGACAGCGTCGAGTTCCAGGAGCACATGCCGAAGCCCAGGGTGTAGACATCGCCGTAGCCCATCATCTCCAGGGCGATCTTGGCATGGCCGGCGGTCTGGCCGCTGTAGCAGGCCACGACGATGGGCTTGTCGGTCGGGATCGAGGTGCCCATGTCGTCCAGGATCGTCGCGAGGCTCGAGTTGTAGGCGCCGGGGATGTGGCCGGCGTCGTAGCTGGCCGCGCTGCGGATGTCGATGACGGTGTAGTTCTCGAGGTTGTCGTTCAGGTTCACGGCGCTGATGACGCCGGGACACTCGGTGCTGTTGACGTAGGCCGCGCCGGCCTCGGCCATGGTGCGGAAGGCCTCGGTGGGTTCGTAGCCGACGGTCATGGCGTAGTCGGCGGAGCCGGTCCAGTTGTGCGAGAGCAGGCTGCTGTGGAAGAGGGCATTGGCGCCGTTCTTCAGGCTGAACGCGTTGTAGCCCAGCATGTTCAGGTAGGCCGCGATCTGGCTGCTGGTCTGGCTCGTCCAGCAGTACACCACGATGGGGGTGCCGTCGCTGGGCAGGTTCTTCAGCATCTGGTCCGCGGCCAGGCTGGAGCCCGGCGTGAACTGGTAGGCGCCGGGAATGTGGCCCGGCACGCCGGCGCTGCCGGTGCCCAGGTAGTCGGCCTCGCCGAAGTAGTTGACGATGAAGTAGTTGTCGAGGTTGTCGCGGATGTCGGCGTAGCCGATGCCCTTGAAGCCGGCGGCCAGCATGGCGCGGGCGCGGGTCTCGACGATGGTGGCGGCGTCGCCGGTCAGCGTCGGGAAGGCGTGCTCGACCAGGTCGCCGTTGTTGTTGGTGGTCTCGGGGGTGGTCAGGGCGTCGCCGATGGCGTTGTCCCAGGAGGCCGACGTGGCCGGGCTCCACGAGGCCATGCCGAAGCCCAGCGTGTAGGTGTCGGTGTAGCCCATCATCTCCAGCGCGATCTTGGCGTGCCCGGCGCTCTGGCCGCTGTAGCAGGCCACGACCAGGGGCTTGTCCGTGGGGATCGTCGTGCCGACGTCGTCGAGGATCGTCGCCAGGCTCGAGTTGTAGGCGCCCGGGATGTGGCCGGCGAGGTACGCCGACGAGGCCCGGATGTCGATGACGGTGTAGTTGTCCAGGTTGTCGCGCAGGGACGTCGCCGAGATGACGCCCGGGCAGTCGGAGCTGTTCACGTAGGCGGCGCCCGCCGCGGCCATGGTCTCGAAGGCCGTCGCCTCTTCGCGCGGCGGGGTGATGGGATCGTCGCTGGAAGAGCAGCCGACGAGGGCCGTCAGGGCGATGATCACGAGCATGAGCCAGGTCCAGCGTTTCAGCATGGTATCTACTCTCCTGTTGCGGGCCTCGCGGCCCCGGGGTGGGGGGCGGCCGGGCTCGTCCGGCCACCCCATGTCGTCCCGGCCGGTGGCGCCCGGCCGGATCTCTTCGTGCTACTTCGCGGTCCGCGGCGGGATCACGATGCCGAGGTTGGCGTCGTGGTCCGGCAGCTGCGTCACGCCGTCGGGCAGGTACAGGTCGGACTCGCGCAGGTAGAAGCCCTGCGGCGAATCGGGAGTCTCGTGGCAGGCCGCCCCGCACGACGCGGCTCCCTCGGGGGTCCGGTCGGTGCGCCGCAGGATGTTGTGCGGCGAGGAGTACTGCCAGGTCGTGCGATCGAGATAACCCGTCAGGTCGGTCAGCCCCCAGTCCGCGAAGGTGCCCGGGTCGACCGGCGTGTGGCGCACGACCACGTAGTCGTACTCGCTGCGGTGCTCGCTGGGATTCCTGGCGATCTTGAACTGGATGACCGACGGCTCGATGTCGTACTTCTCGGTCGTCGCGGCCAGGTTGTGGCAGTTCGTGCAGTTCTTGTACGACTGGGAGTGGCACACCTGGCACTGCAGGTTGCGGCCCGAACCGGGGTCCACGTGCATGGCGTGGTACGAGATGGCCGTGAACGCCGCGGCGGACGTGTCGTGGCAGTTCTCGCAGCGCGGCATCGAGGCCACCTCGTAGCGGTGGTCGTAGTGGTCGCCGGTGTACTGGCCGTCACCGTGGATCTCGTCCTTGGTGTGGCAGAACTCGCACTTGTAGCCGCGGGTGCGGTGCACGTCGGGCTGGTTGCCCTCGAGCTCGCCCTTGTAGTCGGTGCCCACGCGGCTGCCGTGGCAGGCGGTGCACTGCTCGTTCATGTCGGGCGTGGCCCGGAAGCGGTGCGAGTAGTAGGAACCGATCTTGGGGAAGCCGCCGCCGACGCTGCTCGGCCGGCTGATGTGGCACTGGCCGCAGGTCGTGTGGCAGGTGGCGCACTTGCCTTCGAAACCCGCCTCGTAGCCCGAGCCCTCGAAGGTGCAGCGTCCCCGCGTCTCGACGGCCGCGATCTCGCCCCACAGGTTCGTGTGCAGGCTGTTGGCCGTGGCATTCACCTCGGACGCGTGGCAGCCCTGGCAGGCGGGGATCCCGCCCGCGGCGTCGAAGGCGCTGGGGTCGTGGATCATGCCCTCGTGGGCCTCGTCCTTGGTGTTGAACGTGTAGTCGGCGGCGCCGCCGTGGCAGGTCTGGCAGGACATCTGCCCGTGCACGGAGTTCAGGAACGCGTCGCCGTTGCTGCCGGTGATGATGACCTTTTCCCACGCTTCCAGCGCGGGCACTTCGCCGCCTCAGCCGTCCGACTTGTCGAAGATCGAGAAGTTGGACCTGGTGAAGTCCGCTTTCGCCGTGTCGCTGAGCGCCAGCTGCAGCTCCTCCTGGCTGCTGTGGCAGCCGAGGCAGGTCTTGTCGGTCACCGGCAGTCCGTTGCCGGGTCCCTCGACCACGTTGGCGGTGTCGTTGTCGCAGCCGACCAGCGCCAGCAGCGCCAGGACGGCCAGGACCACGAACAGGCAGGCACGCTTCATGTCATGCTCCCGGGTTGGGCCGCCTCGGGGGAGGGGCCGACGGAAAGGCCGCGGGCGAAGATCGGCACGTTGTTGCCGACCACGTCCCGCGACCGGAGGGTCGTGGCGTTGAGTTTGGTCCACACGCCGACGCACATGGCGCAGTCCATGACCATGCCGACGAAACAGCGCGCGGTGATGAGGGTGTCGACGGGCCGGACCTCGCCGGCGGCGATGCGCCGGTCGAGCTCCGAGCGGATGAACTCGATGATGGGCATGCGCACCTCGCGGAAGAGGACCGCGGCGGCCTGGTCGTTGGCGCGGCAGCAGCTGGCCATCAGCTGCAGCAGCTCCGGATCGCTGGTGGCGAAGCCGAGGATGTACTCGGCCACGCCCGTCAGCATCTCCTCGACCGTGCCGGTCGACCCGAGGACGTCGAGCTGCTCGCCGATGTCATGCTCGGCGGCCTTGGTCCGGACGACCTCCGCGTAGAGGTGCTCCTTGTTCTCGTAGTGCCGGTAGATGGCGGCCTCGGTCACGCCGCAGGCCCGCGCGATCGCCCGCACGGGGGTGCCGTTGTAGCCCTGCGAGGCGAAGAGATGCGTGGCCTGCTCGAGGATCATCCCCTTGCGGCTGGCCGGGCTGGTGTGGGAGGGAGCGTTCACGTCTAGAACCGTCCCGTCAGCGAGAGGCCGTACAGGTCGTGGATCGTGTTGTCCCAGCGGTGCTCGAAGAACTCGGCCCGGCGGTAGGTGGCGCCGACGCAGATGTCGTCGCGCACCCGGTAGCCGGCCCGCAGCAGGATCCGGTTGTGGTCCGACTGCAGCACGCCCAGTGCGGCTCCGGCGTCGCCCCGGTCCTCGTAGCGGATGCCTTCGTACATGGCTTCGCAGTGCAGCTTCGGGGTGATCTGGAGGTTCACGCCCGGCACCCAGCGCCAGGTGGTGGCGTCGACGTTCAGGGCGCCCATGCCGGCGTCCGGCGCGACGGCGTCGCCGGTCTCCATCTTCTCGGTGCCCACCGAGACGGTGCCGTTGAAGGTCAGGCGCGGCGACACGGTCCAGTTCACGGCGGCGAAGCCGCGGTTCACCCGGCGGCCGGTTTCGACCCCGGCGACGACGTCGTCGGTGATCGTCCGGTCGGTGTACTCGTGGCCGAGGTCGAGGCGCACCGCGGCGGCGGGCCGGGTCTGCAGGGCCAGGCGCCAGGCGATCTCGTCCCGGGTGGAGTCGTTCAGCCAGTAGCGGACAGCCGCATCGGCCCAGTCGCGGGCCTGCTCCCGCTGCCGCGTCGTCCAGCCGGCCCGCAGCTTCAGCAGCACGTTCCGCGAGAAGCGGTGCCGGCCCTTGAACTCGAGCCGGCTCTCGGTGCGGTCCTCGTCGGTCGTGAACGTGGTGCCGTCCAGGACGGTCTCCTGGCGGTTGCTGGTGCGCAGGCGGTAGGCCAGCTCGAGCCGCGTGGCCTTCAGGCCCGTGTGGGTGAGGGCCAGGCGGTAGTCCTGCCGGGTGCGGTCGCGGTCGACGATCTGCTGGGGAGCGGTGCCGTTGACCACGTCGGCGCGGGTCTCCGACGAGCTGAAGCGGGCGGCGGCCCGCAGCACCAGGTCGCGGCCCACCTGCTGGATGAGTCCGATCTGGCCGGCGTTGGCGGTCGTCTCGCCGCCGGGCGTGACGGCGTTGCCGCGCCAGGTCTCGGTCCCCTTGTTCTCGAGCTTCGCCAACGAACCATGGCCCAGGACCCGGCTGCCGGACGCGGCCTGCCACTGGACGCCGAGGGTGGCCCGGTAGCTGGTGCGGTCCTCGCTCCAGGTGTGGGAGTTGCCGAGACCCCGGTCGCCGTCCTGCACGCGCAGGGCGCCGTCCAGATCGACCGCGAGGGCGCGTCCGGCCCAGCCGACGCCCAGACCGATCTCGCGGTTGGTGAGGTTGCCGTAGCTCTTGACGCCGGGCACCGCGTCGCCGGTGGCCTGCCGCAGCAGGCTGCCGCGGTCGCCGTCCCGGTCGAGGCTGCGCAGGCCCAGGCGCACGGCGAAGGCGCCGGCCGGACGCCAGGCGAGGTCGACCTCGCCGCGTTTCCACTCGAGCAGGGGCACGCCCGGCAGGGCGGGCGGCGGCGGCGGGTTGCCGAAGAGGGCGTCCCGCATCTCGCTGTCGGTGTCGAAGAACTGGTGGAAGCGGGCCAGGCGGATGCGGTAGCCGAAGCGGCCGGGCACGAGGCCGGTGACGACGAGGTCGCCGCTGAGGCCCTCGCCGTCGGCGGTCGTGCCGGCGCCGCGCAGGGTGAGCAGATGGCCCGACGCCGCGGCCCGGCGCCACCCGAAGAGCAGGCTGCCGGATTTCTCCTCGCCCAGCTGCCAGTCCTCGGCCAGCTTCGCCGCGTCGCCGTAGGCGTCGAGCACCTGGAAGCCCAGGGTGGCGTGGTTCATGGTCCCGACGAGATCGCCGGCCGGCGCCCAGATGCGCGGCGCGGCCGCGGGCAGGTCGTCGTCCGCCAGGACGAGGGGCGCCGCCAGCAGCAGCGCGGCCAGGACCAGGTGGAAAGCTCGGTTCTTCATCGCGGTCCTCCCTTACTGGTCCAGGAACGTCGCGGAGACGTTCGAGCCGTGGATGCCGGAATGGCAGTCGGTGCAGCGGCCTTCGTCGCCGAGGACGAAGGTGCCGTGGGGCGGCACGCCGCTCGGCGTGCTCGCATGGCACTGGGTGCAGTCGTTGCTGTGCGTGACGGTGCCCAGGGCCCAGTCGTCGGCGCTGCCGAAGGCCACGTCGTAGTGGCACTGCAGGCAGAGGCCGTTGCCCTCGCCGAGCAGGAGCTTGTCGTGCTGCGAGCCGTGGGGGCGGTGGCAGACCGTGCACTCCTCGCCCTCGACGCCCTCGTGTTCGAACACCCACGGGCCGCTCATCTCCTGATGGCAGCCGAGGCAGACCGTATTGAGCCCGTCGAGGGCCACGGCGTCGAAGTCGGCGTGCGGGTCGTGGCAGTCGGTGCAGCCGATCTGGCCCTCGAGGGCCCGGTGCCGGAACGGGAGCCGGAAGTCGGCGGCCTGGTCGGCATGGCACTGGAGGCAGAACTCGGCGGGGTTGCGGAAGTCGGACCGGGGACGTGCGCGGCCCCCGAAGTGGACCTGGTCGGCGTGGCAGTCGGCGCAGCCGATTTCGGCGCCGGCGTGGGGACCGTCGGCCCAATGGGCGGCGTCGGTCGCGTGGCATTGGGTGCACATGGCGACCTTGAGGTCGGCCGCCATGGCGGCGAAGTCGTCGGCCCCGACGATGCCGCCCTCGCCGCCGGCTTCCACATGGGCGCTGCCCGGGCCGTGGCAGGCCTCGCAGGCCCCGGCCGCGGTGCCCGGGACCAGCAGGTTCCGACCGGGCGCGTGGGGGCTGTGGGCGTAGAACGCACCGATGTCGTCGTGACAGTCGAGGCACGTTCCGGCGCCGACGTACTGCCGTCCGTCGGTGCCCGGCAGGGAGTCGAGGTAGCCGGATCCGGCCAGGGCCGGGGTGGCGATCAGGATCGTCGCGACGATCCCGACCAGGGTGCGACGCCGCATGGGGCACCTCCCGTGGAGTAAACGTTCATTGACCGTCCCGGCCAACCGTAGGAACGGGCGCAGGGGCCCTCAAGATAATTTTTTAACAGAAACCGATATTTATTTAACATATAAAAAAGGTAGGAGAAATCGCGGAAAAGAGATTTCAGAAAGAAGATAAACCTATGGGATATCTAGGTTTTTGCGGGTGTCACGATAACGTCATGACGCTCGATGGGTTGCGGATGCGGAGTGATCGGCCCGGAATTCAGCGGGGGCAGAGGCCGGGGGCCCGGATCGGTTCGCGACGCCCGGGCTCCGTGCCGGGGGCCGATTGAAAAAAATCTTCCCGGGTGCTAGTCTCGTGGCGGACGCCCTTTCCGGGAGCGCCCCCGAACCGCGAGGAGCCGAATTGACCACACCGCGACCATCCGGCGAACAGGGGCCCCGTTTCGGCCATGGGCACCGCAAGCGCCCCCTGTGGGCCTGGGTGGTGCCGCTGCTGTTGGTGGTGGCCCTGATCGTCGCGCTGCCCCGGCTGGCGGGGTGGCTGGGCGGGTGAGGGAACCCCCGCGGGAGAGAGCACCGGGCAATGGAAAAGCCGCGGGGAAACCCCGCGGCTTCGTCGTTGCGGCCCGTCGGGAGGGCGGTCAGCTGACGTCCGAGGTGCAGAAGGCGCACTTCTTGGCCTCGAGCGGGATCTCGCTCAGGCAGTGCGGGCACTTCTTGGTCGTGGGCGCGGGAGCCGGCGCGGGCTCCTCCTTCTTCTTGGCCGCGTTCATGCCCTTGACCAGGATGAAGATCGCGAACGCCACGATGATGAAGCTGACGATCGTGTTGAAGAACGCACCGTAGTTGATGGTCACGGCGCCGGCCGCCTGGGCGTCGGCGAGGGAGGCGTAGGGCCCCGTGAGATCGGAAGACCTCTGTGTAGGGAAAGAGAGTAGATCTAGGTGGACGCCGTATCATTAAAAACAGAACGGCGGCATGATGACGTCGGCGACCAGCGACTTGACGATGGTGCCGAACGCGGCGCCGATGACGATACCGACCGCCATGTCGACGACGTTCCCGCGCATGGCGAATTCCTTGAATTCCTTCAGCATGATCTCCCCTTTCGGATGGCGAGTGTGAGCGAGCGCCCCCCCGAGCCGATCCCCTCGGCCCTGCGCAACGATTGTGCGGCGCGGTATACTGCAATGCGGGAGGGGGCGTGTCAAGGAAAAGGGCCCCGTGGCGGGGCCCTCCAGCCGGATGCCGGCGATCGCGTCAGCCGGCCACGAACTCCAGTTCCTTCACCTCGGGAATGAGGCCGGCCCGGTGGCCGCGGCCCAGCAGTTCACGGATCGCCGCGCGACCGCGGTCGCCGTAGTCCAGCGTCCAGTCGTTGACGTACATGCCCACGAACTCGTCGGCGAGGTCCATGCCCATGTCGCGGGCCCAGCCCAGGGCGTAGTCCAGGGCGGCCTTGCGGTTCTCGAGGCTGTAGCGGATCGAGCCGGTGAGGATGTCGGAGATGTCCTTCATCTTGTCGCCGTGCTTCTTGTGGATGGCGTTGCCGCCCAGGGGCAGGGGCCAGTCGTCGTGGCCCGTCGTCTCCCACCACCACCGGCCCAGGTTCAGGCACTCCTTCAGGCCGGCCTCGGCGTAGGTGAGCTGGCCCTCGTGGATGATCAGGCCGGCGGGAAACTCGCCTGCGGCCACCCGCGGGATGATCTCGTCGAAGGGCACATGCACCGGCTCGAACCTGCCGATGGCCAGCTGCAGCTCCAGGTAGGCCGAAGTCATCTTTCCGGGAATGGCGATGGTCATGCCCGTCAGGTCGGCCGGGGCGATCTGCTCGCGCGCCACGACCATGGGGCCGTAGCCGAAGCCCATGCTCGCGCCCGCCGGCAGCAGGGCGTACTTGTCCAGGACGTAGGCGTAGGCGTGGATGCTGATGGCGGTGATGTCCAGCTCGCCGCGGGTGGCCCGCTCGTTCAGGGTCTGGATGTCCTCCATCACGTGGGTGAACCGGTACGGGCCCGTGTCCATCTTGTCCTTGGCCAGGGCGTAGAACATGAACGCATCATCGGGGTCGGGGCTGTGGCCGAGGGTCAGATCGATGGTCCCGGACATGGGATCTCCTTCGGAGGACGACGGATGCCTGGATGGCAGGGGACGGGCGGACGCCGTCGGGCGCCCGCCCCGGATGCCCTAGCCGCGGCGCCGGGCCGCGGCGGCAATAACGATGATAATCAAAACGCCGCCGAACACAAAGGGCAGGACGCCGACGCCGCCACCCTCGCCCTTGCGGTCCGCCCCGGCGTCCGCCGCCGGCGTGCCGCGGGTGAAGACGTCCTCGGTGGTCGGGGCCGGACCGGCCTTGAACTGCAGGCGCAGTTCGAAATTGCGGTCGGCGTTCAGGGACGGGCCGGTGAAGCGGGCGAAGCCCGGCACGTCGGTGGCGCCCGCCTCGAGCTCGAGGGCCTCCACCTCGAGCCCCTCGGGCGCCGTCAGCAGGCTCCATTCGGCGATGTCCAGGCTGGCGCCCACGGGCACGATCAGGCCCTCGCGCCAGGGCACGGAGGCCTTGATCTGGATCTGGTTGCCGCCCGGGGTGAGCGGCACCGCGAGGGAGAGGCGGTCGCCGGTCAGGCGGGTGTCGATGGGCGTGGGCTCCGGACCGCGCCGGTAGGTGGCCTCGATCTGGGCCGCATCGCGGGGGAAGGCCACCCGGAAGGTGCCGTGGTCGTCGAACACCGTCTGCTGGGGCGCCCCGGTGTTCTCGACCTGGAGCATCATCTCCACGGCCAGCAGGCTTTCCTGGTGGCGCAGCACCACGTTCAGGCCGGTGATGCGCACGCCGTCGGTGCTCCTGGTCGTGTCGAAGACGTGCAGGGTTACCGGGCCGGCCGTCAGCTCGCGGCCGCGCTTGCTCCACCAGTAGGGCACGTCGTCCTTCCACACGGTGATGATGTACTGGCCCACGTCCTTGATGGGCACGCCCGGCGCCACGAACTCCGCACCCTTCGGCTCGAAGTCGAGGATCTCCAGGGGCCGGTTGCGGAGGTAGGCGATGGTCATGCGCGAGACCGGGGTCGGTTCGCCGGTGGTCGCGTTGACGATGGCGAAATCGAGGTCGGTCGGATCGCCCTGCACCGACTGGGCGGCCAGGGGACCGGCGCCGAGTGCGGCGAGGACGAGGACGAGAGCCGCGACGGCCGTCGGGCGGGTCTCAAAGCGGGGGTTCGAGGACATGGGATCCCTCCCGGAAATTAAAGCCAAGGCCCGCGTGCCGGTGGTCGATACCCGGAAGACCACCGCGCCGGATCGCCCCCGGCTGTGCTTGAGTCGGGGCGGATCATCCGGTAAATTGCACGCAGTCCCGCAACCCGGCGGTTGCATGATGAAAGGAACGTCATGGGCGAATGCCGGCACGACCTGATTAAACCCGGATCCGCGGGGGACCGCAAGCCCGGTCCGGGATGTGCGGACAGGTCCTGCAAGCGGGGGACCACGGCGCGGCTGGCGCTCCTGATCGTGCTCCTGGCGGCCGGAGCGGGCGCGGCGGGCGCCGCAGGTCCCGTGGCCACCGAGGTCTGGGAGTCGGAGAACCTCGAGCTCGACGCCCGCGGCTCGGTGCAGGTCACCATCGGCTACGGCCAGATTCCCGTGCGCCGCTGGACCCTCGTGGTCGACGGCGCCGACCGCAACTGCGACCTGAACGTGCGGCGCGTGCGGGACGGTTCGCTGCTCTACCAGGAGACCGACGGCCGGCGCCACATGGTGTCGGTGCCGTGGGGCGAGGGCGAGCAGATCAGCCTCGTCGTGACCAACCGCGACGCCCCGGCGGTGTTCGTGCTCAGCCTCGTGGGGCCGCCCCGCGACCAGGTGCACTTGGCCTACAGCTACCACGTGAACCGCGCGCTGGAGAAGTACGCCGACGGGCAGCGTCTGGACGCCGAGAGCGAGTGCCGCGACGCCCTCGCCGAGGATCCGGACGATGCGGTGGCGAAGGTGCTCCTGGCGGGCTTCCTGCGTGACAAGCACTTCTACGACCAGGCGACGGCCCTCAACGAGGAAGCCCTCGCCGCCGACCTTCCGGTGGGCATGCGCGAGGTGGCCGAGGGCCTGCGGCGCGACCTGATCCACCTGCGGGCGCCGCTGCCCCTGCCGGTGCAGAACGGCATGAACGAGATCGAGGACCTGCTCGAACGCGGGCAGGGCGCCGAGGCGCTCGGCCGGACCGACGGGCTGCTGGGCTCCGATCTGGAACTCGAGGCGGGCGCCCGCGGCCGGCTGCATCTGCTGCGCGGTCGGGCCCTGGCCCAGCTGGGCCGGAACTTCGAGGCCCTGGACGCCTATACGACCGCCACGCAGCTCGAGCGCGACCGCGGCTTCGAGGCCGTCGTCTCGTACCACATGGGCAGTCTCTTCATGGACATGGACAATCTGCCCCAGGCGCGGGGAGCCTTCGCCCGGGCGGTGCAGGCGGGCCTGCCGACCGGGCTGGACGTGCAGGCGCGCGAGCAGCTCCAGACCATCGAGAAGCGCCTGAAGAACACGCACTGACCGGCCGCCCGGCGCCCGAACGCGAGGACCGACCCGTGGAATTCCGTCCCGACTGCCTGCACTTCAAGGGCCACGTGCCGTGCCGCCCCCACAAGGAGCAGGGCGTGCACTGCGCCGACTGCCCCGCGTACCGCGAGCGCCGGGGTCGCATCCTGCTGATCAAGCTCGGGGCCGCCGGCGACGTCATCCGCACGACGCCGCTGCTGGCGCCCCTGCGCGCGGCCTATCCGGACCACGCCCTGACCTGGGTGACCGATTTCCCGGCCCTGGTGCCGGCGCAGGTCGACGATGTCGCGGCCCTGGACACCAGCACCGCGCTGTGGTTGCGGCAGACGCCGTTCGACCTGGTGATCAACCTGGACAAGGACCGGCAGGCCTGCGCCCTCGCGCGCGAGGTGACGGCGCCGGTGAAGTGGGGCTTCACCCTGGGCGACGACGGCCTGTGCCGGCCGATCACCGACGGGGTGCCCGCGGCCCAGGCGGCGGCCGCCCGCGCCAAGTTCGAGACCGGGCTCTTCGACGACGTCAACCGGGCCTGCACCCTGAGCTACCCCGCGGAGATCTTCGCCATCTGCGGTTTCGCCTTCGCCGGCGAGGAGTACGTGATCGATCGCCCCGTGCCGGCGCCCGCGTTCGACCTGCCCGCCGGCAGGGCGACCGTCGGCCTGAACACCGGCTGCGGCGGGCGCTGGACGAGCCGTCTGTGGCCGGAATCGTCGTGGGCCGACCTGGCGACGTCGCTGCGCGCCGCGGGGTACGCCGTGGTCCTGCTCGGGGGACCGGACGAGCACGCGAAGAACGCGCGCCTGGCGGCCACCACCGGGGCCTGCTATCCCGGCCATTTCCCCTTGCGCACCTTCATCGGCCTGGTCGACCGCTGCGACCTGGTGGTCACCGCGGTGACCATGGGCATGCACATCGCGCTGGGCCTGGGGAAGAAGCTGGTCCTGTTCAACAACATCTTCAATCCGCACGAGTTCGAGCTCTACGGGCGGGGCCGCGTCGTCGCGCCGCGCCAGGAGTGCACCTGCTTCTTCCAGCCGCGCTGCACCAACGCGAGCTTCTGCCTCGACACCCTGACGCCGGCCATGGCCCAGGCGGCGGTCGACGACCTGCTGGGGCCGGCGTGAAGCTCGCCTTCCTCGGGCCGGCGCCGCCCTTCCGCGGGGGCATCGTCACCTACTACGGCATGCTGGCGCGCACCCTGGTCGCGCGGGGGCACGAGGTCTTCTGGGCGTCGTTCCGCCGGCAGTACCCGAAGTTCCTCTTTCCGGGCACGGAGCAGGAGGGCGAGACGGCCGCCTGGCTCGACCATCCGGACGCGCCGCGCTTCGTGCCGTGGTCGCCCTGGAGCTGGTGGCGGACCTACCGCGACATCGCGGCGGCGGCCCCGCGGGCCGTGGTCATCAAGTACTGGATCCCCTTCTTCGCCCCGGGCTTCTTCGCCGTGACCCGGCTGCTGCGGACGCGCACCGACGTGCGCGTGGTGTACCTGCTGGACAACGTGATCCCCCACGAGAAGTACCCCTTCATGATGTTCCTCACGCGCCTCGCGCTGCGTCAGGGGCACGCCTTCATCGCCCAGAGCGACCAGGTGCGCCGTGATCTGCTGCAGGTGCTGCCGGACACGCCGCCCGCCGCGATCCACACCTCGCCGCACCCGGTCTACGACTTCGGCGTGCCGGGGCGGCCGCGCAAATCGCGGGCCGCGGCGCGGGCGGCCCTGGGCCTGCCCGCCGCCGCGCGCCTGGTGCTCTTCTTCGGCTTCATCAAGCCCTACAAGGGCGTCGTGCACCTGATCGACGCGGCGGGGCCGCTGCGCCGCGAGTTCGGCGACGGCCTGCGCGTGCTCGTGGTCGGGGACATCTACGGCGAGAAGCAGCCGTACCTCGACCGCATCGCGGCCTCGGGCGGCGCCGACATCATCGATCTCGTGGACGGATTCGTGCCCGATGCCGTGGTCGAGGACTACTTCCTGGCCGCCGACCTCGCCGTGCTGCCCTACGTCTCGGCCACCCAGAGCGGCATCGTCCAGATCGCCTACAACTACGATCTGCCGGTGGTGACCACCGACGTGGGCGGCCTGCCCGAGGTCGTGCGCGACGGCGAGACGGGCTACATCGTGCCGCCCGCCGACGGGGAGGCCCTGGCCGCGGCCATCGTCCGCTTCTTCCGCGAGGACCGTGCCGCCCCCTTCGCCGCGGCCGTCGCCCAGGAGAAGGCGAAGTACTCGTGGGACCGGATGGCCGCCACCGTCGAGGCCGCCGCAACCGGGGCCGCCCCCGCCCTGCGGGACGCGCCGTGAGCCGCGGGCCCACCCTCGCCGATCTGGTGGCCGCCCTCGACGCCGGCCGCATCGTGCCCCTGGCCGATGAGGACTGGCGCGATCTGCGCGCGTCGTTCACACTGGTCGACGACATCGACACGGGGTTGGGCGGGAGGATCCTCCTGGTCCGGCGCCCGCTGCCGCAGGGCCGGCGCAAGGGCTGGGCCCTCGTCGAGGAGCCGCGGCCGGGGGAGAAGGTGATCCGGCCCCTGGCCGACGAGGCCGGCGCCCGCGCGCTCATCGCCGATCGCCTCGCCGCCTACGAGCGCATGTGGGACGGCTGAGGCGGCTGCAAACCGGATTACTACAACTGATCCGGACCACTGACCGGGAGTCGGTATTCGTGAACGGGAACACGGGATCGGTGATGACGGGACTCGAGGTGCTGGCCGCCGGCGGGTTCGCCGCGCTGCGCGGGGCGCGCGTGGGGCTGGTGGTGCATCCGGCCTCGGTGGACCGCCACCTGCGGCCCACGACGCATCTCCTGCACGAGGCGGCGACCGTCGACCTCGTCGCGCTCTTCGGCCCGCAGCACGGCATCCTGGGCCAGACCCAGGACAACATGATCGAGTGGGAGGGCTTCACCGACCGGGCCACGGGCCTGCCGGTCTTCTCCCTCTACGGCGAGCACCGCAAACCCACGCCGGCGATGCTCGCGGGGCTCGACGTCCTCGTGGTCGACCTGCAGGACGTGGGCGCGCGCTACTACACCTTCATCTGGACCCTCCTGCACTGCCTCGAGGCCTGTGCCGAGGCCGGGGTGAAGGTGGTCGTGCTCGACCGGCCCAACCCCATCGGCGGCCGCCACACCGAGGGCACGGTGCTCGACCCGGAGTTCCGCAGCTTCGTGGGCCTCGCGCCGATCCCCATGCGCCACGGGCTGACCATCGGCGAGCTGGCCGGATTCTTCGTGTCATGGGCGGGGCTCGACGTGGAGCTCGAGGTGGTCTGGATGGACGGCTGGCGGCGCGACATGCACTTCGGCCGCACGGGCCTGCCCTGGGTGCTGCCCTCGCCCAACATGCCCACCCTCGAGACGGCCTTCGTGTACCCCGGGGGCTGCCTGCTGGAAGGGACGATCCTCAGCGAGGGGCGGGGCACCACGCGGCCCTTCGAGATCTTCGGCGCGCCCTGGATCGAACCCGGGACCCTGGCCGGCCTGATGACGCGCTGGGACCTGCCCGGCTGCCGCGTCCGGCCTCTGCATTTCGAGCCGACCTTCCACAAGTTCGCCGGCGAGACGTGCGGCGGCGTGCAGGTGCACATCACCGACCCGCTCGTCTTCGAACCCGTGGCCACCTACACCGCGGCCATCGGGGCCGCGCTGCAGGCCTGGCCCGACCGCTTCGCCTGGAAGCAGCCGCCCTACGAGTACGAGACGGTGAAGCGGCCCATCGACATCCTGGCCGGCGGCCCGCAGTGGCGCGAGCAGGTCGAGGCCGGGACGTCGCCGTGGAACATGAAGGCCGGCTGGCTCGGGCAGTTGCAGGCCTTCGCCGCGGCGAGCGCGCCGTTCCGTCACTATGACTGAGCCCGGCGCCCGCCTGCGCGGCATGGTCCTCGCCGCGGGCTACGGCACCCGCCTCGCGCCCCTGACCGACCACGTGCCCAAGCCCCTGCTGCCGGTCGACGGGCGGCCCCTGCTCGACCACGTGCTCGATGCGCTGCTGGCCGCGGGCTGCGACCGGATCGGCGTCAACACCCACCACCTCGGCCGTCAGGTGCGGGCGCACCTCGCCGCCCATCCCCGGGCGTCGCGGCTCGTGGCGTTCCCCGAAGCCGAGATCCTCGGCACCGGCGGCGCGCTGGCCAACGCCCGCGATTTCCTGGCGGACGCGGGCTGCATCCTGCTGCACAACGGCGACGTCCTCGCCGACCCGGACCTGGCCGGACTGGTGGCCGACCACCGGGCCAGCGGCGCGCTGGCGACCCTGCTGCTGGTCGACTGGCCGGCCGTCAACTCGGTGCGGCTCGTTTTTTTTTTCATGATGCGGCGACCACCGAGCTCTACCCTCTTTCCCGCCCCGGCGCTCTTCCGGTCTCGCCGCCCATCCCCGGGCATCGCGGCCCTCGACCCGGTCCTGCTCGACCGCATCGGTCCCGGCTTCTCCTCGCTCATCGCCCCGCTGGCGGCGGCCGTGGCGTCGGGCGACGGCGCGGTGCGCGGCTGGGCCCCGGCGGGTCTGGCCTGGAGCGACCTGGGCACGCCCGGCCGCTGGCTCGCCCACGTGGGTTCCGACACCCCGGACGGGGCGCCGGGCCTGGGCGTGCGGCGGATCACCGGCCACGGTTCGGACCGCCGCTTCTGGCGCCTGGCCGCGGCGGACTGGTCGGCCGTGGCCATGACCAGCCCGCCCGGCGACGACGAGCACGAGCGCTTCCTCGCCGCGGCGGCGTTCCTCGCCGCCCACGACCTCGGCCCGGCGGCGGTGCTCGCGGTCGACGATCCCGGGCGCACCGTCCTGCTGGAAGACCTCGGCCGCGACCCGCTGGGCGACCTGGCCCGGCGGGGACCGTTTCCGGACGAGGTCTACGGCCAGGCCGTCGACTGGCTCGTGCGCCTGCAGGCGATCACCCCGGCGGCGGGGGCCGTGTGCCCCACCGCCGTCGACCGGGTCCTGGACACGGCGGCCCTTCGCGACGAGACCGTCTACTTCGCCACCCGCTGTCTGGCCGGGCACTTCGGCCTGCCGGACGACGACATCGCCCCTCTCGCCGGCGGGTTCGACGCCCTCGCGGCGGCGGTCGGGGCCCTGCCGCAGGTCCTGATCCACCGCGATTTCCAGTCGGCGAACCTGCTCCTGCACGACGGGCGCGTGCGCCCGGTGGACTTCCAGGGACTGCGCCTCGGGCCGGTGGCCTACGACCTGGCCAGCCTGGTCTGGGATCCGTACGTGGACGTGCCGACGGCCGCGCGTCAACGGCTGGTGGCGCGTTTCGCCGCCGCGAAGGAGCTCGCACCGGACACGGCCGCGGCCATGACCACCCTCTGCGGGCTGCAGCGGGTGATGCAGGCCCTCGGCGCCTACGGCTTCCTCGGGCACGTGAAGGGACGCACCGGCTTCCTCGTCCACGTTCCGGGCGCGTGGAACCGGCTCCGGGCGCTGCTGGCCGAGGCCGCGACGCTGCGGGCCGCCGGGGATCCGGCCGTCGTCGACCTCGGCGTGCCGGACCTGTCCCGCCTGGCGGCCCTCGTCGCCGCCCACGATCCGGCTGCCTGACCCCCGCACCTGCGGTTCCTTTTGGCGGACCACCGCCCGCCATGGTATTTTGGCCCCTTTCCCGGGGCGGCCTTCCGCCGCCCGCATCGCCACCCGGAGGACCCGATGCCCACCGCGCCCCGCACCTTTCCCCGCACCAGCGGGATCCTGCTGCATCCGACCAGCCTGCCCGGCCCGGACGGCATCGGCGACGTGGGCCCCGCCGCCCGCGCCTTCGTCGACTGGCTCGCCGACCACGGCCAGGGCCTGTGGCAGGTGCTGCCCCTCGGCCCGACGAGCTACGGCGACTCGCCCTACCAGAGCCTGGGCGCCCTGGCGGGCAATCCGCTGCTGATCAGCTTCGCCGACCTCGTGGCCGACGGCCTGCTGACGAACGCCGATCTGGACGCACGGCCGGACCTCCCGGACGACCGGGTCGACTTCGGCGCGGTCATCGGCTGGAAGACCTCGCGCCTGGATCTGGCCTGGGCCCGCTTCCGCGACGGGGCTGCGCCGGCCGACCGCGCCGACTGGCACGACTGGTGCAGGGCGCAGGCGGCCTGGCTCGACGACTTCGCCCTCTTCGTGGCCCTCAAGGACGAACACGGGGGCGCACCGTGGTACGAGTGGGACGCGCCCCTGCGGGGGCGCGACGGCGCGGCCCTGGACGCCGCCCGCGCCCGCCTCGCCGACGCCGTCGACCGCCACCGCTTCGTGCAGTGGATCTTCGCGCGCCAGTGGGCGCGGCTGCGCAGCCACGCCAGCGAACGCGGCGTGCGCCTCATGGGCGACGTGCCCATCTTCGTGGCCCACGACAGCTGCGACGTGTGGGCGGCGCCGGAGAACTTCCTGCTCGACGCCCGCGGCCAGCCCACGGCCGTGGCCGGCGTGCCGCCCGACTACTTCAGCGCCACGGGCCAGCTGTGGGGCAACCCGCTCTACGACTGGGCGCGGCTGAAGGCCGACGGCTACGCCTGGTGGGTGCGGCGCCTGACCGCGGTGCTCGACCAGGTCGACCTGGTGCGCGTCGACCACTTCCGGGGCTTCGAGGCCTACTGGGAGGTGCCGGCCGACGCCGAGACCGCCGTCGGCGGCCGCTGGGTGAAGGGCCCGGGCGAGGACTTCTTCGGGGCCATGGCTGCGGCCCTGGGCGACGAACTGCCCATCGTGGCCGAGGACCTCGGCACCATCACGCCGGACGTGGTGCGCTTGCGCGAGGACCTCGGCCTGCCCGGCATGAAGGTGCTGCAGTACGCCTGGACGGCGCCGGACAACGCCTTCCTGCCCCACGAGCACACCCCGCACGCGGTGGTGTACACGGGCACCCACGACAACGACCCCACCGTGGGGTGGTGGCGGCATCTGGCCGACGGCCCCACGCGGGCGCTGGTGGCCGACTACGTGGGCGCCGACGTGCACGAGCCCCACTGGACGCTGATCCGGCTGGGCATGATGTCGCCGGCCCACACCTTCATCGCGCCCCTGCAGGACGTGCTGGGGCTGGGCCGCGAGGCCCGCATGAACCTGCCGGGCGAGGGGGCCGGCAACTGGAACTGGCGCCTGGCGCCCGGGGCCCTCGACGGGCCCGAGGGCGAGCGCCTCGCGCACCTGACCTGGCTGTACCGGCGCCGCCCGGACCAGACCGGCGCCGCGGTCCCCGAACACGGGCCCGCCGCCGACACCGCCGCTGCCGAACCGAAGGACCGCCCGTGAACCGATTCGCCCGCATCGATCCCGACTTCCGCCGCGTGCTGCTGGCCACCCTCTTCTTCGGGGCCGTGGCCGGGATCATCATGTCGACCCTGAACAACTACCTCGCCGACGTGCACGGCTTCGACGCCGGCCACCGCGGCTGGCTCGAGTTTCCGCGCGAGCTGCCGGGCTTCCTCATCTTCGCGGTGGTGGGCTTCCTGCTGACCCGCCTGCGCGAGAGCCGCATCGCGGCCCTGGCCATGATCGCCACGGCCATCGGCACCCTGGGCCTGGCCTACCTCTCGTCGACGACGTGGCTGCTGGTGGTCTTCATCGTGATCTGGTCCCTGGGCGACCACATCATCTTCGCCGTCGAAGGCCCCCTGGGCCTCAAGCTGGCGAGAGCCGGGGGCGAGGGGCGGCGTCTCGGCCAGCTGGGCGGGGCGCGGAACCTGGGCACGATCCTGGGCGTGTCCGGGGTGTGGCTGCTCGACCGGGCGCTGGGCGACCGCTACGACCTGTTCTACCTGCTGGCCGCGGCCTGCGGCGTGGCCGCCGGCGTCTTCTACCTGCGCCTGACCATCGGCCGGCAGGACCCGCCCTCTCGGCGTCTCGTGTACCGGCCCGAGTACCGGATCTTCTACGCCATCAGCGCCCTGTTCGGCATCCGCAAGCAGATCTTCCTGGTCTTCGGCACCTGGGTGCTGGTCTCGCTGCACGGGGTGCCGGTCTCGACCATCGCCCTGCTGTACTTCATCGCCTCGGCCCTGGGCGTGCTCATGCGGCCGCTGCTCGGCGACGTCATCGACTGGCTGGGCGAGCGCACGGTGCTCGCGGTGGACGAGCTGATGCTCATCGTGGTCTGCCTGGTGTACGCCTTCGCCTCGCACCTGCTGCCGGCGCCGTGGGACCTGCGGGTGCTGTACGGCGCCTACGTGCTCGACCACATCCTCTTCGCCCTGCGGGTGGCGCGCACCACGTACCTGAAGAAGATCGCCCGCGATCCGGCCGACATCACGCCGACCATCAGCCTCGGCATCACCATCGACCACGTGGTGGCCATGAGCCTGCCCGTGCTCTCGGGCTACATCTGGGAGCGCTGGGGCCACGAGTGGGTCTTCGTGCTGGCGGCGGCCATCGCCCTGGGCGGCTTCTTCATCTGCCTGCGCATCCGGGTGCCGGACCGCGCCGCGACGGGGGAGGCGCAGGCGGCATGAGTCTCGACTGGGTCGAAATCGTCGGCTACACCGGGTCGGTGCTCGTCGCCGTCTCCCTGATGATGAGTTCAGTGGTGCGCCTGCGCTGGATCAACCTCGTCGGCGCGGCCACCTTCGCCGTGTACGGCGGCCTGGTGGGGGCGTACCCGGTGCTGGCCCTGAACGGCTTCATCGCCGTGGTCGACGCCTGGTACCTGTGGAAGATGGGCCGCGAGCGCGACTGGCTCTCCCTGCTGCCGGTGCGCGACCCGGAGGACAGCTACCTGCGCGGCTTCCTCGACTTCCACGCCGACGACGTGGCGGCCTTCTTCCCGGACTTCCGTCTCGACGCCGTGGCCGATCCGCGCATCGCCTTCATCCTGCGCGACATGAACCCCGCCGGACTCGTGGTGTGGGAGGAGGGCGAGCGCGACGCGCTGATCCACCTGGACTACGTGCTGCCGCCCTACCGCGACCTGCGCTGCGCCCGCTTCTTCCTCGACCGCATGGCGCCCTCCTGGCGGGCGCAGGGGCTCGAGCGGGTGCTCAGCCCGGCCAGCGGGGCGGTCCACCGGGACTACCTGCGCCGCCTGGGCTTCGTGCCGGCCCTGCCGCAGGGCCTGACCCTCTTCGCCCGGGATCTGCAGGACGGCCCCCGGGGCCCCGCGGCGCCTTGAGACTGGCGCGGAACCCCTCCCTGAGCCATAATTGAGATGTTGAGAGGGGAGTTTCGGATCCCCCCGGGGAAGACTGGAGGCCCGACCTTGCGCACCATCGTCACCATCGCCCTGTCCGCCCTGCTGGCCGGAGCGCTGCTGCTGTGCGGCGGCTGCGGCCAGACCGACGCCGTGCCCACGGACACGCGCACCGAGGCCAATCCCTACGCGGTCGGTCGCGTCGGCGCCGACTCGACCCTCGAGGTGATGACCTGGAACATCCAGAATTTCGCCAAGCAGGGAGCCGTGACGGCCGCCGAGGTGATCAAGGTGGTCGAGGGGCTGGACGTGGACATCATCGCGCTGCAGGAGATCGAGAACCTCGCCTACTTCCAGCAGGTGCGCGAAGGGCTGGCCGACTGGACGGGCGACCGCGCCACCAGCGCCGCCTACCAGGTCAACCTGGCCTTCCTGTACCCCCTGGAGGGCGAGGTCGAGGTGACGTCGGTGTACGAGATCCTCACCGGGGCCCGCACCGAGCTGCCCCGCAGCCCCCTCGTGCTCGAGGCGACTTTCCACGGCCGGGAGTTCGTCGTCATCAACAACCACTACAAGTGCTGCGGCGACAACGTCATCCAGGAAGGCGACACCTGGGACGAGGAGTGGCGCCGCCTCGGCGCCAGCCGCCTGCTCGACGAGTTCATCCGCACGAACTACGCCGACAAGCAGGTGATCATGGTCGGCGACTTCAACGACGAGCTCAGCGACGACCCCGAGGACAACGTCTTCGCGCCCTTCCTCGACGATCCGGACACCTACCGCTTCGTCGACATGAACATCGCCCTGACCCCGGGCGCCCTCTGGTCGTACCCCTCGTGGCCGAGCCACATCGACCACATCCTGATCACGTCGGGCCTTTTCGCCGCCCACCAGGACGCGCGCACCTCGCTGACGCGCGTGGTGCCCCTGCACGACTACCTGGGCGAGGGCTGGACGTCGTACAAGGACAAGGTGAGCGACCACCTGCCGGTGGTGCTGCGCCTGGCCCCCTGAGCCGGCGCCCCCATTTGCCTCTGCCGTCCTGATCACGTACAATCAATGATGTCCGCCACCCTGCGCTCACGGTGGCGGACCTCACCTGTCCGGCCGCGGAACGGCAGCGCCCGTCGTCCCGTCGGTGCGGGCGGACCGCAGGGGGGAGATGCCATGTCCGGCCGCCATTCCATCGCATTCCTGTCGCTGTCCTGTCTTCTGGTTGCCGCCGGCGCCCTGGCGGCGCCCGTCACGCCCCGCTTCCTCGGCGGCGCCGAGATCGTCGTCGGCGGTCCGGTCACGCCGGAGAAAGCCGCCGGCGACACGGTGCTGGTCATGGGGCCCACCGGGTCCGGCGCGCCGTACCTCGGAGATTTCGAGTCCGGCTGGAACGGCTGGACCTCCGTCGACAACACCGCCCCGACGGAGAACCACTGGTACGTGAGCGACCACGGCCAGGCCGTGCCCGGCGAACTGGGGGCCTGGTGCGGCGAGTTGTCGTTCGCGTCGTGCACCGGCCTCGATCCTGTCGGCGGCTACGGCAACAACTGGCACCAGATCCTGGCCTACCGGGTGAGCGTGGCCAATCCGGCCGTGGCGGCGACCGTGCGGCTGGAGGGCTACCTCGACCACGACGTCGAGCCGGGATACGACCTGATCAAGCTGCAGATGCTGGGCGGGAACGACGCCGTCTACACCACCGTGCGGCAGTGGACCGGCACGGCGAAGGTCGTGGTCTCGGACACGTTGACCTACCTGCCGGGCGAGTTCGCGGGCGGCACCGACGTCGCCATCGCCTTCACCATGACCTCCGACGGGGGCTGGTCCGACGAGGACTGCCAGTGGAACTCGGCGGCGGCGTGCCGCCTCGATGATCTCTCGGTGGTCGTCGAGCAGGCCGGCCAGCCCGACCTGAACAGCTTCACCGACTTCCAGGACGGCACCTTCGGCGACTGGGCACCGGAGTTTCCGGTCGGCGTCGGCGACTTCGCCAAGCGGTGGTTCTTCCTGGAAGACCTGGACTACTGCCGCTCCAACTACTCGGTCCAGGTGGCCTTCATCGACGACGGCCTCGTGGTGCCGGGCACGGGCGGCTCGTTCTGCATCAACTGGTGCTACGGCCCCGCGGGCTACATCGTCAACACCACCGGCGGCCTGGCCGGACCCGCGGCCCACCTCGACAACGCCGTGGTTTCGCCGGTGATGGCCTGGCCCGACGACGCGAAATCCGGCTTCACCCTGGCCTACGACGCCTACGAACACGAGGATCTCTCCTTCGATTCGCCCGGCATCTTCCACGTCTGGCGCGTCCGCTCGGCGGACACCGACGGGTCGGCGGGCCACGGCGTGCAGGTGCTCGCGGACCAGCCCTGGGTCGACCTGAACTTCCTGATCATGCCTGACGGAGCCCGCTACCAGCGCTACACCTGGGATCTGACCTACGCCCTGGTGCCGGGCCGGGACGAGGTCCAGGTGCAGCTCGGGGCCATCGAGTACGGCTGGGCGTTCGGCTGGGTCGGCGACGACGGCTATCCGGCGCCCTACTTCGACAACGTGCGCATCGGGGTCTATGCCCAGCAGGGTCCGGTGCTGCAGGCGAGCGAACAGGACCTGGCCCAGGACGGATTTCCCGAGGCCGACCTGATCGACGCGGGCAACCTGGCGGGCATGCACGTCCGCTTCGACATGGCGCGGAACATCTCGCCGCAGGCCCACCTGCGCAACGACCCGGGCGACTCGCTGCTGGTGACGGTGGCCCCGGCCCGCAGCGGCGCCGTGCTGGCCGGGGCGCCGACCCTGCACTACGTCATCGCCGCCAATCCGCTGTTCGATCCGTACCGCACCACCGCCACGTCCGGCGCGGTGGCCGGCGTCCCCGCCGACGGCCTGCCGCCGACGAGCGCCCAGCTCTGGGCCTTCGACCTGCCCGACACCGGCACGCTCTTCCCGGGCGACGTGATGCACTACTACTTCCGGGCCGCGGACGACGTCGGCGGCGACGTCCAGGCCGCGACCCTGCCCGCCGACCTGGCCGGCTTCGGCGTCTTCGGCGACGACCCGCTGGCCTGGGACACGCGCTTCGTGGTGCGGGCCCTGCCGTCGCTCCGCGTCGTCGGCGCCGGTGCGCTGGACCAGCCGGGCGTCCTGTTCTGGAACGACGTGGGCGCGCGCACCGGCCCGGAGGCCTGGGTCGAGACCCTCGCCCAGATGAACCTGGACTGCGGCGTCCACTACGACCTCTACCACACCAACGCGGCGAGCTCGAACGTGGGCAACGGCCTCGGCGGCCGCACGGCGGGGCCGTCCATCGCGGGCTACGACGTCATCCTCTACACCTGCGGCGACCTCTTCGGCGAGGTCCTCGAGACGGGTGAACGCAACCCGGGCAGCGACATCCAGCTTCTGCGCACCTGGCTCGACGGCTTCACCAAGACGGTGCTGCCGCCGCCGGCCTGGGGCCTCTTCATGGCCGGCGACAACCTGGCCAGTTCGGTCGCCGCCAGCGGTCCGGACGGGGCGGCCTTCGTGTCCGACATCCTCGGCGTGAGCGTCGCGACGTCCGAGGTGCGGCCGTTCATCAACAACCAGGTCGTGCCCGAAGTCGTCCCGACGATCGGCAACCCCGTGATCCAGGGGCTCGACCGGTGGGTGGCCTACGGGGGCTGCCTGAACGTCAACACCTTCGACGCGGTGGTGGCCGACGCCGGCGCCGCGCGGCTGGCCGAGTTCACCGATCCGGCGGGCCAGCCGGGGGCGTACGGCTTCGCGGCGGCGAGCGAGAAGATTCTCGGCTCGCAGGTCTTCGCGATCTCGCTGCCCTACGACCTGTCCTTCGTGTACACGGACCCGAACACCGTGAACCCCAACGGGGCCACCGACCGGCTGATGCTCATGCGGGACATCGGCTGGCGCCTGAACTTCTACTTCGAGCCCGGCGACATCCCTGATGCCGCGGGCCGGGTCTTCGCCGTGGCGCCGTCGCCGAACCCGTTCAATCCGGCGACGAAGCTCAGCTACACGGTGCGCCATCCGGGCCGCCTCGTGATGAAGGTCTACGACATCCGCGGCCGGCTGGTGCGAACGCTCATCGACCGCCAGGTGGCCGAGGACGGCTTCGTCATGTGGGACGGCACCGACGGCGCCGGCGGCCAGGTGGCCTCGGGCGTGTACTTCGTCGAGGCGCGCATGGGGACCGAGGTGAAGATCAACAAGGTGGCGCTGGTGAAGTAGCCGCTTGCCGACGCCGCTCCGAACGAGCCCCCCTGGGTCGCGGCCCAGGGGGGCTCTTCTGCGCACGGGAGGTCGGGGGACGGGTGCGGTCGTCTTCCGGCGGCCTACCCGAAGACTTCGCCGTAGATCTCCTCGTTGAAGCCGACCAGCACCGTCTTGCCGCGCACCACCGTGGGCGCGCGCAGGTTGCCGGTGGTGCCGAGCATGGCGGCGAGCATCTCGGCTTCGTCGGGCCCGTCCTTCATGTCGAAGGTGGTGACCTGGCGGCCCTTCATGACGATCACCCGGCTGGCGCCCCTGATCAGCTCGCGGGCCTTCTCCTCGCCCAGCTTGCGGGCGGCGCTCGTCTCTTCCTTCACGTCGATCTCGGCTTTCGCAAGGAACCCCTGCGATCGGGTGCAGCTCGTTCACCCGTTGCGGTGGTAGTACCAGTCGGCGCGTTTGGCCATGTCGGTCGTCTCCTTGTTGGCGCGGGCGGCCCGCGTGCGGCGAGGTGTTGGAGGGGCCATCATAGCCGATCCCGGTGCCGACGCAACGGCGGGAAGCCGGGACCCGCCGTGGAAACGGGGACGGGGCGGACTCCCGTGGGAGATCCGCCCCGTCACGTGGGCATCCCGCCGGGCGGGAACTACTCGAACAGCGCCTTCACGCCGCCCCAGGTCGTCGCCTCGACGGCCACGGTGCCCTCCTGCCACAGCGCCACGTTGTCCACGCGGAGCTTGCAGTTCGAGCCGGTGGCGGCGCCGGTGGTGGCCGTCACCTGGAAGGTCAGGAAGTCGGTGGTCGGCGGGGCGATGAACGAGCCGGTGTAGGCCACCCAGTCGTTCCACGGCCACAGCGGGCCCATCAGGCCGGAGCCGCCGACGATGCCGACGCCCTCGGCCTCGGCGAAGATCTCCACGAAGACGACGCCGCCGACGTCGGCCTGGTCGAGCTTCAGGTCGAAGCTGTAGAAGACTTCGCCGCCGGTGGCCGAGCCGACCGGCGTGACCTGCTTGAGGCCGAGCCCGAGCGCCGCGGCCTGGTTGTCCAGGTAGGCGTGCTGGGTGCCGGGCTCGGAGGGACCGTTGTCGCCGGCGAGCACGGTGATCGTCGAGCTGGCGCTCAGGCCGAACGTTTCCCAGCCGGCGGTGTCGCCGCCCTCGAAGGTGCCGTTGACGAGAATGTTCTGGGCCGACGCGACGGTAGCAATGCCCGCGACGGCGAGCAGGGCGACGACGACGAGGGCGGGCGAGGTGCGTGCGCGAAGTTTCATGGGCTCATCCCCTCAGAGAAGGTGAGTGGGCCGACCCGGAATCGGGCGGGCTCCAGGCCGAGACCGCCGCAGCGGCGGTCGGGTCGGGGCGAGTTCGGCCTTGTCCCGCTTATCCTACACTATGTACGACCCCCGAACAAAGAAATAATGTATTGTTGCATAAGTGTGCATATGGAACGATTTAGGTTGTCAGGCGAGCGAACAAAGTAGTAGGATCAGCAGGCCTGCAAATGGATGTCCTCCCGTCCGGGGCGGGCATCGCGTCCCGCCGGCCGCGTCCGGCATCGCCTCGGGAGCACCCCCATGCGTTCATCCCTCCGCGCAGTCTTTGCCCTCTTCGCCGTCCTGGTCGTCGCCGGAACGGCCTCCGCCCAGGTCGGTGCCCTGATCTGGGAAGACGACTTCGACGACCTCGCCAACTGGATCGTCATCACCGGCAACGGCAGCTGGGGCTGGGGCAACGGCGAGCTCGAGTACTACCACGAGGACAACGTGGCCATCGCCGACGTCGCGGGCGAGCCGGGAAACACGGCCCTGCGCCTGACCGCCAGACAGCAGAGCGGCGCGGGCATCGTCGACCAGTGGGGCAACCCGCTGCAGTACACGTCGGGCAAGGTCCTGTCGCGCTCGCTGGTGTCGGTCCGCTACGGCATGATCGAGACGCGCCTCAGGGCGCCGGACCTCGACCTGGGCGGCTGGCCCGCCGTGTGGATGCTCGGCACCGCCAACTACGCCTGGCCCCGCAGCGGCGAGATCGACATGATGGAGATGGGCGGCAAGCAGATCTACCGCGACCAGCACGACACCCACAACGGCGGCAACGGCCTGGACAACGCCACGGTGAACCAGTCGGTGCAGGCCAACGCGCTCTTCTACTCGGACGCCGCCGTGAACCCGGGCAACCCCTCCGGCGCGGCCAGCCTCTCGTGGGATCCGGACGACGTCTACGCGCGGCCCTACTTCAGCTACGACCCCGAACTGGCCGGCCGCTGGATCACCTACCGCCTCTATTGGGATGAGACGAGCCTGCGCTTCACCGTCGTCGACGACGGTGTCGAGCACGACCTCTTCGCCGAGCCCTTCACCATCGACGCCGAGTCGGACGAGTTCAACGCGCCGTTCTACTTCGTGGCCAACCTGGCCGTCGGCGGGGCCTTCACCGACGCCTACAACCTGGGCGATCCCGGCAGCGGCGCGCCCGTGAGCATGCCCTTCCCGGCCGAACTGGACATCGACTACATCCGCGTCTACGCCTGGAACGGCCAGGGCGAGGTGCACCTCGGTCCGCCCACCTTCCAGCAGGGCGTCTACGGCATCTTCACCGACGAGACGCCCACCAGCGGCCGGCTCGTGCCCGAGGAGACGGCCGAGATCTACGTGTGGGAGGGCACCCTCGCCGACGGCACCCTGGCGCCGTACGAGGGCGACAACGTGCTGACCTGGCAGACGACGGGCCTGGGCTGGTTCGGCGCGGGCATCATGTCCATCCAGCCGCTCAATCTGTTCGACTTCCCGGACGGCCACCTCAAGTTCCGCATCCGGATCCCGGCCAACGTCACCTTCAAGGTGGGCATCATCGACGCCTGGGGGAACCAGAACTGGATCAGCTTCCCCGCCTTCCAGACGACCTACGGCCTCGTGCGCGACGGCCAGTGGGGCGAGGCGGCCATCCCCGTCCAGGACATCCGCGGCACGGCCATGGACCTGCGCATGCTGAGCTACCCGTTCGCGATCCTCGAGGAGAGCGGCACGGCGTGCGAATTCGCCATCGACGACATCCGCTGGGACGCCGGCGTGATCAGCGCGGTGGACGGCGCGGCGGCACCGGCGTCGCGGGTGCAGCTCCTGGCCAACGCCCCCAACCCGTTCAACGCCCTGACCGAACTGCGCTTCAGCCTGCCCCGGGCGGGGCGGTACGAGATCGCCATCCACGACGTGTCCGGGCGCCGCGTGCGCACCTTCACGGGCGTGGGCGAGGCGGGCCGCAACGCCGTCGCCTGGAACGGCCGCGACGAGGGCGGGGCCGAGGTGGCGTCGGGCGTATACTGGTACCGCGTGACGACCGCCGACGGCGAGGCGAGCGCCTCGATGGTGCTGGTGAAGTAGGGGAGAGACACCGCACCGGAGGCCGGGCGGCCGGGCGTCAGCGACGTCCGGCCGCTTCCCTGTAGAGGGCCTTCACCGCGCCCCAGCTCCGGTGCGTGACCGCGACCCCGTCGGCGACCACCTCGAGGCGACCGGTCATGGTCACGTGGGCGGGCACGTCGCAGGTGTACCAGTACAGGCCCGCGTCGGCCGGCAGCGGGGTCCAGACGATGGCGTCGGTGGTGGGGGCCGGGTCGGCGGTGAAGTCGGCGAGCGGCCGCAGCCGGGCCGCGGCGATCACGGTCGTGTCGGCGGTGGCGCGGGTCCAGACGTCCCCGGCGCCGGCCACCGGCAGGGTGGCGCCGGCCATGATCAGCGGGTGCTTGGCGCTCACGCGGCGGAAGACGTAGGTCCGTCCGGCGTGGAGGATGAGCGTCGGGTTCCGGACGCCGGCGAAGAGGGAGCCGCCGTCGTTCCAGCCGAAGAGGTAGCCGGTGGAGCTGTCATTGTCGACGTTGAAGGTCGTGCCGGTGGTGAGCTCGTAGCGGCCCGGGCCGTGGACGATGGTCTCGGCCCGGGCGGGTGGGGCCAGCGCCGCCGCGAGAGCGAGCAGGGCGCCGAGGGCGACGGGGCGAACCGACACGGGCGAACCTCCGGGAGAAGGCAGCGGGCCGGCGCGGTGCCGGCCCGTCCCCATTCTACGCACGGACGGGAGGTTCGCCACCCGGGCGCGCTACTCCGCCCAGGGCACGCCCAGGTTCAGCCGCGCCAGCTTCCCCTCAAGCTCCTGCCGCTCGCGGTGGCGCAGGACCTGGCCGGACTTCCCGGTCTTCAGCCAGCCCGCCTCGCGCAGCAGCGCCGTGGCCTTCTCGCCGTCGCCGGCGCCGAGGGCCGCGATGACCTCGGTCTCCAGCCGCGAGAAGTGCAGGGCGCCGAGGCGGTAGTCGGTGAAGGCCTCCCACGTCTGCGGCACCCAGCGCGCGACGATCTCCCGGCCGATGACGTCGGCGTAGGAGCGGATCTCGAGCTGGGCGTGGGGGTCCATGCGCAGGGCCAGGAAGTGCAGCAGGTTGTGCAGGTCCATCTTCCAGTAGGCCTCGGTGTAGGTGCACAGGGGCAGGTCCTTGCGGGCCTGCTCGCGGGCGATGCCGAGCTCGAGGCGCTCGTCGTAGACGCGGCGCGCGGTCGCCTGGAAGTCGGCCTCGGCGGCGGTGAGCTCGGCGCCGCGCGCGGAGTCGAGGAAGCCGCTCGAGCCCTGCTTGTTGTCGCTGGACTGCAGGCGCCACTCGTCCGGCGCGGTCTTCTGGGTGCCTTCGATGGCGATCGAATACCGGGTGCTGGTTTCGTTCACCGAGGCCGTCCGGTGCCGGATCCACTGCCGCCACGCGTCCATGGGCACGCGCACGTGCAGCTTCAGCGAGCACATCTCGAAGGGCGTGGTGTGGCGGTGGCGCAGCAGGTAGCGGATCAGGCCGCGGTCGTCGCTGGTGGCCTTCGTGCCCGCGCCGTACGACACGCGCGCCGCCTGCACGATGGCCGCGTCGTCGCCCATGTAGTCGATCACGCGCACGTGACCGTCGTCGAGGACGGGGAAGGGGACGCCCAGGATCTCGTCCAGGTCGGGCACGCCGGGGCGGGCCAGTTTCTCGGCCTGCTGCGGGTTGGTCTGCTCGCTCATCGGTCCTCCGTGCGGGTCGGGAAGGTCGCTCAGTCGTCGAAGTGCGCGGCGATCGCGGCGTCGACGACCCCGTCGTCCGCATGCGCGGGCATGGTCACCGTCAGCCGCGGCTCGCGCCGCATGGCGTCGCGGATGGCGAACTCGGCCCCGGGATTGCGGGCCCAGGCGCGCCGGGCGATGCCGTTGTTCACGTCCCAGTGCAGCATCATGGTCAGGCGGCGGTCGCAGTCCGCGGACCCGTCCAGGACCATGCCGAAGCCGCCGTTGATCACCTCGCCCCAGCCCACGCCGCCGCCGTTGTGCAGCGAGATCCAGGTGGCGCCGCGGAAGCCGTCGCCCACCATGTTCTGCACGGCCATGTCGGCGCAGAACATGGAGCCGTCGCGGATGTTGCTCGTCTCGCGGTAGGGGCTGTCGGTGCCCGAGACGTCGTGGTGGTCGCGGCCCAGGACGATGGGCGCCGTGATCTCGCCGCTGCGGATGGCCGCGTTGAAGGCCGCGGCGATGGCGCGCCGGCCCTCGGCGTCGCTGTACAGGATGCGGGCCTGGCTGCCCACGACCATGCGGTTCGCGCCCGCCTGCCGGATCCAGCGCAGGTTGTCCAGGTACTGCTGCTTCGTCTCTTCGGGCGCCTCGGCCGCGAGTCGCTCGATCACGTCGCCCGCGATGCGGTCGCTCGTCTCGAGATCGGCCGCCCGGCCGCTGGCGCACACCCAGCGGAAGGGCCCGAAGCCGTAGTCGAAGCACAGCGGGCCCATGATGTTCTCGACGTAGCTGGGGTACCTGAACCGCCCGTCGGGCAGGGCGATGTCGGCCCCGGCGCGGCTGCACTCGAGCAGGAACGCGTTGCCGTAGTCCCAGAACCTCGTGCCGCGCGCGACGCAGGTCTCGACCGCGGCGAGGTGGCGCAGCAGCGTGGCCTGGACCCGGGCTTTGAAGGCCGCCGGGTCGTGGGCCATCATGGCGTTGCTCTCGTCGTAGCTCATGCCCACCGGGTAGTAGCCGCCCGTGTAGGGGATGTGCAGGCTCGTCTGGTCGCTGCCCAGTTCGACGGTGATGTCGCTGGCGGCGAGGGCCTCCCACAGGTCGACCACGTTGCCCTGGTAGGCCAGCGCGACCGCTTCCCGGTTCGCCTTGGCCGCGCGGATGCGGTCGAGCAGCCCCGGCAGGTCGGTGTGGATCTCGTCGACCCAGCCCTGGGCGTGGCGTTTGCGCGCCGCGTCGGGATTGATCTCCGCCAGCACGCCCACGCATCCGGCGATGACCGCCGCCTTGCCCTGGGCGCCGCTCATGCCGCCCAGCCCGCTCGACACGTACAGCTTGCCCGCCAGCGGGTTCGCGTCGGCTGCGCCATCGCCCGCCAGGTACAGCCGGCCGGCGCCGAGGATGGTGATCGTCGTGCCGTGCACGATCCCCTGCGGCCCGATGTACATGTAGCTGCCGGCGGTCATCTGGCCGTAGCTCGTGACGCCGAGGGCGGCCAGGCGGGTGTAGTCGTCGCCCGAGGAGTGGTTCGGCACGACCATGCCGTTGGTCACCACCACGCGCGGCGCGTCCGCGTGGCTGGGGAAGAGCCCGTGCGGGTGACCCGAGTAGACGGCCAGGGTCTGCTCGTCCGTCATTTCGCTCAGGTACTTCATGGTCAGCAGGTACTGGGCCCAGTTCTGGAAGACGGTGCCGTTGCCGCCGTAGGTGACCAGCTCGTAGGGGTGCTGGGCCACGGCCGGATCGAGGTTGTTCTGGATCATCAGCATGATCGCGGCGGCCTGCCGGCTGCGGGCGGGGTAGTGGTCCAGGGGCCGGGCGTGCATGGCGTAGGTCGGCCGGTAGCGCAGCATGTAGATGCGCCCGAAGCGCTTCAGTTCGTCGGCGAACTCGGGGGCCAGGGCCGCGTGCTGCGCCGGCGGGAAGTAGCGCAGGGCGTTGCGCAGGGCCAGGCGCTTCTCGGCGGCGCTCAGCAGCATGGGGCGCTCGGGGGCGCGGCTGACCGCCGGATCCGCGGCGGGCATGGGGGGGATCTCGCGGGGAATCCCCTGCCGGATCTGGTCCTGGAACGTGGCCAGGTCGGCCGGGCTGCTGGCGCTCAACGCGCACCTCCTGGGCTGCGACAGGTCGTGGGGAACGCGGCCCAATGTAGCACACGGCCGGCCCAAAACACAGGGCCGGCCTGGTGCCGGATCAGGGGCCGAACTCGCGGGCGACGGCTTCGGTGCGGAAGCGGAAGATCGTGTCGAGTTGTCGCCGCACCACAAGGGCGTGGGCGAGCCGGCCGAGCGGGCCGAAAGGGAGTTCGTAGCGCACGTGGTCGCCGATGGCCGTGCCGCCCGGCACCTCGCGGAAGGTGTGGGTGTGGTGCCAGAAGCTGTAGGGGCCGGCGAGTTGTTCGTCCACGAAGAGGTGGGGCGGCTCGTAGCGGGTGATCAGGGTGCGCCAGCGCATGGGCAGGGGGCCCAGGCTGATCTCGTAGTCGATCAGGGCGCCGCGCTCCATGGGCACCGGCGAGGGCGTCAGGATGCGGAAGTCGAGCCAGGTCGGCGTCAGCCGGGCCAGGTTCTCCGGGCGGTCGAAGTAGGCGAAGACCCGGTCCAGCGGGGCGGCAACGACTTGTTCGCGCACGAGTTCGTGCATCTCGGCCTCGATTCGGCTAACGAATTCCCACTTGCAGATGGACAAAAACTATACAATAATTATGCGGGAGGGCAAGATCACGCTTCGGATTTTTCGCCACGGGAGAGGCAAACATGAGCGCCGCCCCTTCGGGAAACGACCAGTTGGAAGCCCGCCACTCCATCGCCGTGGTGTCCCGCCGCACCGGCATCAGCCAGCTGGTGCTGCGGGCCTGGGAGCGCCGGTACGAAGCGGTGGTGCCGGCCAGGACGGCCACCGGGCGCCGCCGCTACACCGACCGCGACCTGGAGAAGCTCGCGCTGCTGCAGACCCTCACCGCCCACGGGCACCGGATCGGCGACATCGCCGCCCGGGACGTGGCGGAACTGCGGGGGATGGCGTCCGAGTTGCCGGTCGAGGCCACCGTCGCGCCGCGCGGGGGGCCGCAGAAGGCCGGCGAACTGCTCGAGCAGGCCCTCGCGGCGACCGCCGCCCTGGACGCCCGCGCCCTGGAGAAGGTGCTGGAGCGGGCCCTCCTCGATCTCAGCAAGCCCGTCCTGCGCAGCCAGTTGCTTGCGCCCCTGCTGGGCGAGATCGGCAGCCGCTGGGAGGACGGGCGGCTCCGCGTGTCCCACGAGCACATGGCCACCTCCATCGTCGCCTCGTTCCTCAACAGCCTCAACGCGCGGCAGCACGTGCCGAGCGGCGCGCCCCTCGTGGCGGTGGCCACGCCGGTGGGCCAGCAGCACGAACTCGGGGCGCTGATGGCCGCCTCGGTGGCCCTGGAGGCGGGTTGGGACGTGCTCTATCTCGGCCGCAACCTGCCCGCCGAGGATCTCGCCGCCGCCGTGCGCGACCGGGGCGCCCGGCTGGTGCTGCTCAGCCTGGTCTTTCCCCTCGACGATCCGGCCCTGGTGATGGAGCTGCGGGAGTTGCGCCGCCTCGTCGGCCCCGCGGTGGGCCTGGCCGTGGGAGGGCGCGCGGCCCTGTCGTACATGCCCGTGCTGGCCGAGATCGGGGCGCGGATCGTGAGCGACGACGCGACCCTGGGCGAGGTCCTCCGGCGATCCTGAGCGGTCCGTGCCAGTGCTGTACAGAAAATGTATAAAAAATAGTTGACAATATTTAGACTCGGTCTATCCTGTGGGGGCGTCCCAGGTGGGGGCGCCTGAACAGACCACGGTCCGGCCCTCGCGCCGGTGCCCCGGGAGGATAGATCATGAAGACGACCCTCAAGAACCTGACCCTGACCGTCGCCACGCTGGCCCTGACCGTCGCCCCGCTGAGCGCCCATGCCCACTGCGGGGCGTGCGGTTCCGGCGAGGCCCATGCCGAGCACGCCAAGGCCGATGCCCACGCCCACCAGGCCGAACTGCCGGCCATCTACCCGCTGGCCAAGGGCGCCGGCTTCAAGACCCTGACCGCGGCGGTCGAGGCCGCGGGGCTGGACGAGACCCTCACCAAGGGCGGCCCCTTCACCGTTTTCGCCCCGACGGACGAGGCCTTCGCCAAGCTCCCCGAGGGCACGGTGGCCCATCTGCTGGCGAACCCCGAGCAGCTGAAGAAGGTGCTGCTGCTGCACGTGGTCAGCGGCAAGGTCGCGGCGGCCGACGTGGTGAAGCTGCACGAGGCCGAGAGCCTCAACGGCGAGAAGCTGACCATCGACACGAAGGATGGCGTCAAGATCGACGGCGCGAAGGTCGTCCAGACCGACATCGAGGCCAGCAACGGCATCGTCCACGTGATCGACACCGTCCTGATCCCGGAGAACCTGTAGGACCACCGCGGCGGCGGGTGGCTCCCGCCGCCGGTTTTCCATGAAGGAGTTCGCGACATGAACGTCACGACGAAGTCCCTGACGATGCTGCTGCTGCTGGCCCTGGGCGCCTTCGCCCTGACCGGCTGCAGCGACGACGACGAGAACCCGATGACGCCCGACATGGGGAGCGGCGCCATGCTGCGGGTGGTGCACGCCTCGCCCGACGCCCCGGCCGTGGACATCTACGCCGAGGGCGTGAGCGCCCCCCTGCTGACGGACGTGTCCTACACCGAGACAAGCGCCTGGCTCGATCTGGCCGCCGGAACCTACAACATCCAGCTGCGGGCGGCCGGCGCCGACCCGGCTTCCGCTCCCGCCTACGAGACGGGCGACCTGACCGTGCCGGCCGGTGCGACCATCACCGCCCTGGCGGTGGGCCTGCTCGGCAGCACCGACGCCGACGCCAGGTTCCGCGTGATTCCGCTGGTCGAGGACTGGCAGGACCCGGGCAGCGGCAACGCGGCCGTGCGCCTCGTGCACGGCTCGGCCGATGCGCCCGCCGTGGCCATCGACGTGGGCAACGACGGCACCCCCGAGATCAGCGGCTTCGCCCGCTTCGCCGACAGCGGCGCCGACGGTGTGCCCCTGCCCGCCGGGGCGGCCCTTGACGTGGGCATCTGGGCCGGCAGCCCGCTGTCCCGCGTGACTGCCTTCCGGACCCCCGCCCTGCCCGAGGCGAACATCATCCTGGTGGCGACGGGTCTGGTCGGCGAGCGGCCCCGCGACGCCGACGGTTTCGGTCTGCTCGCCGTCGGTCCCGCCGGCACCATCGGCCTGATCCGCCAGAACCCGAGCGTGTTCGTCCTGCACGGGTCGCCCGATGCGCCCGCGGTCGACGTGTTCGTGTCGGGCACCGACGTCGAGCTGATCGACGCGCTGGCGTTCGGCGAGCTCTCGGCGCCGGTGCAGGTCGCGCCGGGCAGCTACGCCCTCGACGTGAAGGTCGCCGCCGGTGGCGCCACCGCCGCGACGATCACCACGCCGGAGCTGATGGCCGGCGAGCGCTATCTGGTCGTGGCGAGCGGCTTCGTGGGGGGCAGCCAGCCCGGCTTCACGGTCCTGCCGCTGGCCGAGCAGTTCGCCGACGACATGGATGCCCGCGTGCGCGTGGTCCACGCCTCGCCGGACGCCCCGGCCGTCGATGTCGGGGTGGTCACGGCCGACAAGGCCTTCACGCCCCTGGCGCCCTTCTCGGACCTCGCCTTCGGCGCGGCTTCCGAGGCGACGGGGCTTTCGGTCGGTCCGGCCGCCTTGACCCTGGGCGTCGCCGCCACCGGCACGATCGACCCCGTCGCCACCTTCGACGTGACGCTGTCGGCGGGCCAGCAGGCCTTCGCCGTGGCCGCCGGCAGCCTCACCGGAACGGGCGAGGGGTTCCGCCTCATGCTCGTCGACACGACCGGCTTCCCGTGGGTGACCGCTTCGGTGCTGCCCAACGGGATGAACTAGAGCCCCCGGGGCGGATCGCGGCCACCGGCCGCACCGCCTGTGGTCGGCCGGCCGGCGCCTGATCTCGTCGGCCGGCCGCGCCAGGGGAAGAAACGCGAAAGGCCGACCCTGCCGGGTCGGCCTTTCGCATTGTGCAGGCCGTCGTCACACGGGCGGCCGGCTGCCTTCGCCGTAGCCGGTCAGCTCGACGAAGGCGCGCCCGCGCGTCTCCCCGCTGCCGGCATCGCGCACCCGCATGGCCCCTTCCCAGTAGTGGATCCCCGTCCGGGGCGACACGTTCTCCTGGTCCGGCAGCACCGCCTCGAGGCGCAGGTCGAGCCCCGCGCCGGGCACCTGCAGCCGCCAGGCGACGGGGTACTCGGCGCCGGTGTGGGGGCTGGTCCAGGTCGCGCCGCCGGTCCACCGCCAGGCGGCGGCGTCGAGCACCGTGGTCGTGCCGTCCGGGGCGACGAGGGTGCCCAGGGCGTAGTCGGTGGCGCCCGCGGCGTCCCGCAGGCGGTAGAGCATCAGGTCGCGGCCGTCGTCGAGCTGCAGGGCGAGCCAGTCCCATCCCTTCTGTCCGGTGCCGAGGGTCGAGGTGAAGATCTCCCGGTCGAGCCAGCTCGTGCCGGTCACGGCCACCGCGGCGTTGCCGCGCCGGACCGTGCCCGTCGTGGCCATGCGGGTCTGGCTGAAGTAGAGGCTGCCGGCGCCCCCGTCGCCGCTCTTGGGGCTGAAGCCGCCGTCGCCGTGGAACACCGGCCCGCGGCTCGGTGTGCAGACCAGGTCGTAGGCCAGGCCGGTGCGGTCGTCGCGCACCTGCAGGCCGAAGGAGCCGTCGCGCCAGCTCAGCTGCCAGCGCGCGTCCGTGCCTGCGGGGGCCCGGCACCAGGCCAGCACCGAATCGCCGGGCGCGCCGAAGCCGCCGAGGAACGGTGTCGGGCGCCGCAGCACTTCGCTGAATCGGTGGCCCGTCCGCGGATCGCTCACGGCGGCGTGGGCCAGGATCAGGTCGTCCGTGCGCCAGGCCGAGCCGGTGCTGTCCGGTCGGGCCGGCTGCACGCCCACGCGGAAGAACGTCAGCTGGTAGCCGAGCGGCTCGCCGCCGTCGGCCGGATCGAGATGGCCGGTGATGTACCACCATTCGGTCTTGTAGGCGGGGTGGGCGAAGAGGTCGCGGGGGAACGACCACGCGTAGCCGGGTGCGGCGGCCCGCCACGCCGGGTCGGCGGCGGGAGGCGCGGCGCCGGCGACGGCCAGCACGAGCAGGAGGGGCAGCAACAGTCGCTTCATCACAGGTCGTCCCTCGTCAGTTGGGATGGTCCGGCCAGGCCGGCCCGCAGGGCGGGCGCCACGGCGGCGGCCAGGGTGGCCAGCATCACCACCGCCGCCTGCTCGAGCAGGGCGGTCGCCGGCCAGTCGGGCCGGATCGTCCAGCCGAACCACTGGCGGTTGACCACCAGGATGAGCAGCGCCGCGAGACCGACGCCGCCGCCGAGTCCCATGACCAGGCCGAGGGCGCCCATGGCCGCGCCTTCGCCCATGAAGAGGCCGAAGATCTGGCGGCGGGTGGCGCCCAGGGTGCGCAGCAGGGCCAGTTCGCCCGTGCGCTGGCGCGACTGCACGAGCAGGGTGAGCGACACGCCGCACACGGCGGTCAGCAGGGCCAGGCTCTGCAGGGTGCGCGTGACGGCGAAGGTCTGGTCGAAGATGCCCATGACCTCGGTGCGCAGGTCGCGGTTCGAACGGAACACGAGCGGGCGTCCCCGGTGGGCGGCCTTGAGGTCGGCCACCACCGCCTCGACGTCCGCGCCCGGGGCCAGGAAGAGGGCGGCGTTGTTGGTGGGGCCGTCGCCGAAGTGGCGGACCAGGGCGTCCATGGTCAGGAAGGCCGTGCCGCCCTCGCTGGTGTAGTCGTAGGCCACGCCGGCCACCGCGAGGGCCACCGGGCCGCGGGGCCCGGCCAGGCGCAGGGTGTCGCCGGTGGCGAGTCCGGCCTTGCGGGCCAGGGGTTCGCCGATGAGCACGCGGCCGGCGTCGAGGCGGGCGGCGACCGTGTCCGCGTCGCCGGACAGCAGCGGCAGCCGCGTCGCCAGTTCGGTGCCCGGCAGGCCCGCGGTGCGGATGCCGCTGAGCCAGATGCGGTGCCGGCCGTCGGCGGTGCCCACCTGCAGGCGGCGCTGCTCCTCGACGGCGGCCACGTCTGGCCGGGCGCCGAGGGCGTCGATGAGAGGGCGATCCAGGAAGGCCTCGCTGCCCGCGCGCACCCACGACTCGGTGGTCACGTACACGTCGGCGCGGATCGTCACGTCGAGCCAGGTGGCCAGCGTCGCGCGGAAGCTGCCCACCAGCAGGGTGATGCCCACCAGCATGCTCACGGTGACGGCCAGGGCGGCCACGGCCAGGCTCGTGGTCTGCAGACGGGCCACCAGGTTGCGCAGGCTGAGCACGGGCCCCATGCCCCGGGGGCGGGCCAGGCGGCCGGCGGCGCGCACCACCGCGGGCACGAGCAGGGGCAGGGCCACCATCATCAGGGCGCCGTACACGAAGCCGCCCCAGCGCGTGGCCTCGCCGGCGCCCAGGAACCAGGCCGTGGCGGCGGCGGCGAGCAGGCCGGCGGCGAGTCCGAGGCGGCCGGCGAGGCGGCCGGTGTCCTCGTGCAGCGAGACCGGGGCCAGCAGGCGCAGCGTGTCGCGGCGCGACATCTCCCACGCGGGATAGGCGGCGCCGGCCATGGCGCCGAGCACACCGACGGCCGCGCCGAGAATGACCACGCCGGGAGGCAGGGCCAGCTTGTCGATGCCTTCGAGCACGTAGATGCTCGTCAAGGTGGCGCTGACCGTGTCCAGGTTGCGCAGGGCCACGAGGTAACCCAGGGGCACGCCGCCCAGCACCCCGAGCAGCCCCAGCGCGCCGGTCTCCAGCACGATCAGGCGGAAGGTGGCCGACGGATCGGCGCCGAGGCAGCGCAGCAGGCCGTACTCGCGGCGGCGGCGGGCGAGGGACGCCTGGACGCTGGTCAGCACCAGGAAGAGGCCCACGAAGACGCTGATCAGGCTGAGGGCCGTCAGGTTCAGGCGGAAGGCGCGCAGCAGGCCGGCGGCGTCCTGGCCGCGCTGCTCGGGTGTCAGCACGCGCACGCCGGGGCCGAGGCGTTCCTGCAGGCGCGGCGCCACGGCGAGGGCGTCGGCGCCGGCGCGCAGCTGGATGTCGATCTGGTGGATCAGGCCGGGTCGGGCGAGCAGATCCTGCGTGCCGCCGATGTCCATCACCGCGAGGCTGCGGGGGGCGAGAGGCTCGAAGCGCTGGAAATCGACGAGGGCGCCCACCACCAGCCCGGCGGTGCGGCTGCCGCTGCTCACCCGCAGGGTGTCGCCCACCGCCCAGCCGTGCCGGCGGGCCATGTCGGGCGTGACGGCGACCCACGCGGGCCGCCGCAGGATCGCCAGGGGATCGCGCCCGGCCGTCGTGTCGTCCGCGCCGGCGGAAAAGGGGAAGCGGACGGGGGCCAGGATGTCGGCGCCGACCACGTCCAGCAGCACGGCCGGGTCGTCGACCAGGGCCACGTCCACCCGGCACAGGGGCCACGCCGCCTGCACGTCCGGGTCGGCGAGCACCGGCGCGAGCAGGCTCTCGGCGAAGGCGGGCACCGTGCCCACCACCGACAGGTCGGCCTGGCCGCTGACCGCGCGCACCGAGCCGTTGAAGGCCTGCAACGCACCGCGGTTCAGGGTCTGGATGGCGACCACCGACGCCACGCCGAGGGCCACACCGAAGACCGTCAGCAGGAAGAGCGTGCGCGACTCGCGCACCTGCCGCTGCACCGAACGCCAGACGAAGCGGATCACGGCCCGGCGTTCCCGGCGCGGGCCAGACGGCCGTCGTGCAGGCGCCACACCTCGTCGGCGCCGGCCGCCAGCTCGGTGCTGTGGGTCACGTAGAGCAGGGTGCCGCCCTCGTCGCGCACCAGTTCGTGCAGCAGGGCCATGACCTCGCGGCCGCTCGCCTCGTCGAGGCTGCCGGTGGGCTCGTCGGCCAGGACCAGGCCCGGCCGACGCAGCAGGGCGCGGCACAGGGCCACCCGCTGCTGTTCGCCGCCGCTCAGGCGCGAGACCGGATCGTCGTGGCGCGCGCCGAGCCCGACCCGCTCGAGCAGGTCGCGGGCGCGGTCCTGCACGGCGCGGCCGCCCTCGCCGCCCACCCAGGCGGGCAGGGCCACGTTCTCGCCCACCGACAGGTGGGGCAGCAGGTGGAAGAACTGGAACACGAGGCCCACGTGGCGGCCGCGCACCCGGGTGCGTTCGCTCTCGCCGCAACCGGTCAGGTCGGTGCCGAAGAGGGTGATGCGGCCGGCGGTGGGCGTGGACACCCCCGCCGCCAGGTGCAGCAGCGTCGACTTGCCGCTGCCGCTGCGCCCGACCAGCGCCACCGAGCGGCCCGCGGGCAGGTCGAACGAGACGTCGCGCAGCACGGTGCGCGGCCCCGCCTCGCCGGCGGGGAACGCCATCGTCACCTCGTCGAAGCGGAGCACCGGCGCCGCCATGATCAGACGTGGTTGCGCAGCATCAGCTCGCGCGGGTGGGGGTTCAGGTAGGTCTGGCGGTTCACGTAGGGCACGTCGTGCAGTTCGATGTAGTGCTTCACCAGGGTCATCGGCACGATGAGCGGCACCAGTCCGGCGCGGTAGTCCTCGACGACGGCCAGCACCCGGTGCTGCTCGGCGTTGGACACGTGCTCGCGCAGGTAGCCCGTGATGTGCTGCAGGGTGTTGACGTGGCGCTTGACCGTGGCCATGCGCGCCAGGGCCGCCATGAACCCGGCCATGTAGGCGTCGCGGAACTCGGCGCGGTCGTGCTGCTTCACGGCGGCTACGAGCTGGCCGAGCCGCTTCAGGGCGGCCGGATCGTGGGCCATCAGCAGGTACTTCTCGGCGGCGTGGAAGTCGACCACTTGGCCACGGGTCCAGCGCCCGGCGAAGAGGGTGCGCAGCCGGTGCAGGGCGAAGACGCGCTCGATGAAGTTCTCGCGCAGGCCCGGGTCGGTCAGGCGGCCCTCCTCCTCGATGGGCACCAGCGGGTGGCGCGCGGCGAAGGCGGCGGCGAAGAGCCCGCGGCCCTGCCGGATGGGCATGCCCTGGTCCCGGTACACCTTCACGCGGAAGGCGCCGCAGCTGGGGGAGTTCTTCTTGAAGATGAAGCCGCAGAGGTCGTCGCCGGCGAGCTGCCGCGCGCGACCGGCGGCCCAGCGGTTCATGCGATCGGTCCAGTCGGCGCCCGAGCCGGGGGCGACCATGCGCGGCGCCTCCGGATCGCCGGCCAGGCGCACCGTCTCGCGCGGCGTGCCCATGCCGATCTCCGCCTCGGGGCACACGCGCACCAGGTCGAAGTGCTCGCCGAGGGTGCCGACCACGTAGCGGTCGCGGGCGTGGCCGCCGTCGTAGCGGACCTCGTCGCCCAGCAGGCAGGCGCTCACGCCGACCCGGATCTCCGGGCGCGGCGACGACGGACGGGGGGTGTCGGACGGGCTCATGGCCGCTCCTCGCGGGCGATTTCCGGGGGTGGTGTCGGGTGGTGGGACCCTCGTGCCCCGGCCCGCACGGGCGGGCCGGGAAAAGCAGCGGGGATCCCCCATAAGGTCGGGTTGCCGACCGGATTCCGCTACCGTAAATTGTCGGTCCACCCCCCCTGAAAACACGAAGGAAGCGGATGCGAGCGCGACGCGACACGGCGGCCCGTCTGGGCCTCATCCTGGGACTGCTCCTGGCGGCGGGCGGGACGGCAATGGCCGCCGGGCTGGCCGGCCGGGTGACCGACGCCGAGACGGGCCTGCCCCTGGCCGGGGTCGAGGTGACCCTCTCCGGCGCGACGCCGCGGCCCGCCGGAGTGCCGGACCTGCGGCGCACCGACTCCGCGGGCCGCTTCGCCTGGCCGGACCTGCCCCCGGCCGCCTGGACCTTCGCCGCGGCCACGCCCGGCTACGAGACCGTGACCCTGGCGGTCGACCTGCCGCCGGAGGGCCTGGCCGACCTCGTCATCGCCCTGCCCCTGCAGGCCTTCGAGCTCGAGGGCCTCGTGGTCGTCGGCGGCACCGCCGACATCGAGGGCGACCTGCAGACCGGCTACGTGAACCTCGACCGGCAGACCCTGTCCGAGGTGCCCGGCATCATCGAGGACGACCCGGTGCGCGCCCTGCAGTTCCTGCCCGGCGTGCAGTCCGCGTCCGACATCTCGAGCGGCCTGTACATCCGCGGCGGCGGGCCCGACCAGACGCTCATCCTCATGGACGGCGTCACGGTGTACAACCCGACCCACGCCTTCGGCTTCTTCTCGACCTTCAACAACGACGCCGTGGCGGACGTGAGCCTGTACAAGGGGGCCTACCCGGCGGAGTACGGCGGCCGCCTCGGCGCCGTCGTCGACGTGGACATGGTCGAGGACACCAGCCCCGAAACGTCCGGCCGGGTGGGGCTGAGCCTGATCTCCGGCCGCCTCTTCCTGCAGGGCCGGGCGGGGCCCGACCAGTGGTACCTGGCCGGCCGGCGCAGCTTCCTCGAGCCGCTCCTGAAGGCCATCGACACGCCCGAGGATCCGATCCCCTCGTGGTATTTCTACGACGCCAACGCCGGCTACACGACCACCCGCGGCGGCGGCGTCACCCACCTGGGCTTCTACCACGGCCGCGACCAGGTCGACGTGCAGGCCGACGTCGACACGGGCATCGACCTGGGCTGGGGCAACACCGTGGCCCTGCTGCGGCACGAGCGCTTCCTGACCGACGACCTCGAGGGCCGGGTCACCCTCTCGCACAGCCGCTACGGCAGCGACACCGACGCCGAGATCCTGGCCACGACCTTCCGCATCGACAACCGCGTCGAGGACACGACCCTGGCCGCCAGGCTCGATTGGCGCGCCAGCGACGCCCACCGCCTGGTCGGCGGCCTCGGCCATTCGTGGTACGACTTCCGCTACCGGCAGGTCTTCGCCGAGGAGACGGGCATCGACTACCGCTCGCGCCCGGGCGAGCTGGCCGCCTTCGCCGAGGATCGCTGGTTCGTCGACGACCGCAGCACCGTCCGCACCGGCCTGCGCTACCGCCGCCTCAGCGACGGCGATCGGCAGCTGTGGGAGCCCCGCTTCTCGGCCAGCCGGCAGGTGCGCGACGACCTGCGCCTGAAGCTCGGCGGCGGTCTCTACCACCAGCAGCTGCAGCTCGTCTCCACCGAAGGCTTCTCGTCGGGCGACTTCTACGTGCCCATCGACGAGACGGCCGCACCGGGCCGCAGCCTCCAGGTGGTGCTGGGCGCCGACTGGGACGCCGACCCGCGCACCCGCGTGAGCCTCGAGGCCTACAACACCGACCTCGACGAGCTCGTGGTGCTCGACAACAACGTGCCGGTCGACCAGAACAGCTTCGCCGCCGACGACCTCTTCGTCACCGGCGGCAAGGGCTACGCCCGGGGCGTCGAGCTCTTCGTGCGGCACGCGCGCGAGAACTGGACCGGCTGGGTGGGCTACACCCTGGGCTGGACCGAACGCAACTTCGCCGAGATCAACGGGGGGGCCGACTTCGTGCCCAAGTACGACCGCCGCCACGACCTGAACCTGCTGCTCACGCGGCAGACCGGGTCCTGGAAGATCAGCGCCGCGTTCCGCTACGCCACGGGGCAGGCCTTCACGCCGGCCGCGGCCCGCTACCAGATCCAGGACCCCGCCACCGGCGAGGTGGAGGACACGGGCCAGATCCTCTCCGGCGCCCGCAACAGCGGTCGCCTGCTGCCCTATCACCGGCTCGACCTCAGCGCGCGGCGGCCCATCCGGCTCTTCGGCCTCGACGGCGAGTTCGTGGCCCAGGTCTTCAACGTGTACAACCGGCGCAACGAGTGGTTCGTCCAGTACGACACCGAGAACGACGTGACCGAGGCCACCGTCGTCAAGATGCTGCCGCTGATTCCCAGCGTGGGGGTGAACCTTGATTTCTAGACTGCTGCACACCGTGGTTCTGCTGGCCGCGGCGGTCGCCGGGCTGGCCGGCTGCGACGCCGAGCGCGACGAGGCGACCCTGTTCGCGCCCGAGTCGGTGGGGGTGCTCGTCGTCGACGGGACGCTCATCGTGGGCGAGGGGCTGCCGGTGATCCGGCTGTCCCGGACGCAGGCGCCGGACGCGGTCTACGACCCCGCCGTGGCGGCGGTGCGCGACGCGACCATGGAGGTCGCGCGGCTCTTCGCGGACGGCTCCGTGGCCCGGACCTTCACCTACGCCTTCTTCGAGAACGAGCGGGCCTGGTACGGCACCGGCGACCCGGAGCTCGTGCTGCCCCGCACCACCTACACCGTCACGGTGACCACGCCGCAGGGCGAGACCCTCACCGCCCGCACCACGACGCCCGACCGCTTCACCATCGACCGCTGGGTCCTGCTCGACGCCACGGGCACCGTCGAGCGGCGGCAGCTGCAGGACATCGATGACCTCGGCGAGGCCGTCTACGACCATCCGGACAACCAGCTCGACTACGCCGACGGCCTGCTCGACGCCTACTTCACCGCCGCGGCCGCCGACGTGGGCGCCTTCGGCTTCCAGGTCGGCATCTTCAGCCTCGACCCCGACGCGGGCTTCGTCATCGATCCGCCCTTCTTCGAGCCCGAGGACTTCGAGGACCTGCCCCGCACCGGTTCGTCGCCCATCTTCGAGGGCACCGAGGGCTTCGTGCGCCTGCCCTGGTTCGCCGTCTACTACGACGGCCGCCACCTGGTGAAGACGTACGCCGTCGATCGCAACTGGTACGACCTCGTGCGCACCACGCCCGAGGGCGGCGGCCTCTTCGGCGGCAACCTGGGCGAGGGCCAGGACCCGCCCACCTTCCACGTGACGGGCGGCATCGGGCTGTTCGGTTCGGCGTCGGTGGACGAGAACGGATTCCGCATCAACCCGGTGGAGTGATCGGCGGCGGTGGGGTAGAATGGCGGCCGTCCCCGAACCGTCCTGGCCCCAACCGGAGAGTTCCCATGCGCCCGATCGTGCTGCTCACCCTGCTCGCGAGCCTGCTCGTCGCGTCCCTCGCCCCGGCCGCCGACCCCGTCTACCGGGAAAAGAACAAGTATCCCGTCCTCGACGAGATGAAGGCCGCCCGCGAGGCGCGCCACGCCGCGCGGGACTCGGTGCGCGCCGAGGTCGACGCGATCTACCGGGCGGACGCCGAGGCCCGCGACGAGGCCCGGCAGGCGCTGCGGGTCGACTGGTCGGGCATCGAGGCGCCCGAGAGCCCGGCCGAGTTCACGCAGGTGTGGCACACGCCGCCGGTGCCGCAGTACTACACGGGCACCTGCTGGGCCTTCTGTTCGACCAGCTTCCTCGAGAGCGAGAGCAAGCGCATCGCGGGCAACGAGATCAAGCTGTCGGAGATGTGGGTCGTCTACTGGGAGTACGTGGAGAAGGCGCGCAGCTTCCTGCGCGAGTTCGGGCACACGCCGGTGGCCCAGGGCGGCCAGGACGTGGGCACCCTCGAGATCTGCCGCCAATACGGGATCGTGCCCCGCGACGCCTATCCCGGCGTGCTCACCGCCGACGGCCGCTACGACCACACCGACCTCGAGCGCGAACTGAGCGGCTACCTGGACTGGGTCCTGGCGAGCGGCACCTGGGACGAGGAGCGGAACCTGGCCTACGTGCGGTCGATCCTGGACAAGCACATGGGCCCGCCGCCCGGCACCGTGGCCTGGGAGGGACGCCAGTACACCCCGCGCGAGTTCCTCGTCGACGTGCTGCAGCTCGACCTGGACGCCTACCGCGGCGTCGTCTCGCGCCTGGACCGGCCCTTCAACGAGTCGGTGCTGCTGGACGTGGAGGACAATTGGCGCCGCGTCGACACCTACCTGAACCTGCCCCTGGACACGTTCTATGCGGTGATCAAGCGGTCGTTGGCCGAGGGCTACTCCGTCTCCATCGGCGGCGACAACTCCGAGCCCGGCATGGACGGCCTGCACGACAAGGCCATCGTGCCCGAATGGGACATTCCCGCGGCGGCCATCGACCAGGGCGCCCGCGAGTTCCGCATCGTCAACGGCACCACCACCGACGACCACGGCGTGCACCTGGTGGGCACGGCCGAAGTGGGCGGCCGCGAGTGGTTCCTGGTCAAGGATTCCAACCGCAGCAGCCGCCTCGGCGAGCACAAGGGCTACTACTTCTGGGACGGCGACTACATCCGCCTGAAGATGCTCAGCTACACCGTGCACCGGGACATGCTCGAGGGGTACGTGAAGTAGGGCGGGAACATTCGGGGGCCCGCGCGGGTAGGAGGCCCGTCCGCGTCCCGCACTCCGGAGGTGAACCGTGCAGAAACTCGCGAACGTGATGGCCTGGCTGCGGCGCCAGGGATTGATCGGCATGGCCGTGGTGGTCTTCCTGGCCCTCGGCTTCCGCTCCGCCATCGCCGACTGGAACGACGTCCCCACCGGCAGCATGAAGCCGACGATCCTCATCGGCGACCGCATCTTCGTCAACAAGGTGGCCTACGACCTCACGGTGCCCTTCACCTCGTGGCGCGTGGCCACCTGGGGCGCGCCGGCGCGGGGTGACATCGTGACCTGCTGGTCGCCGGCCGACGGGGCGCGGCTCGTCAAGCGCGTGGTGGGGGTGCCGGGCGACGTCATCGCCATGCAGGGCGGCCGACTCTCGGTGAACGGCGAGCCCCTGGCCTATGAACCCCTCGATGATCCGGCCCTGCCGGCGAGCCTCGGCGCCGAGGGCGCCGGCAAGACCTTCTTCCGCGAGCACCTGCCCGGGCATCCCCACGTCGTGGCCTACGACACGGCCCGGGCCAACGCCCGCGACTTCGGTCCGGTGACCGTGCCCGTCGGCCGCTACTTCATGATGGGCGACAACCGCGACCACAGCGCCGACTCCCGCTACTTCGGCTTCGTGGCGCGCGAGGACGTGCTGGGCCGCGTGCAGGGGCTGGTCTGGTCCCTCGACCTGGAGAACCACTGGCGTCCGCGCTGGTCGCGCTTCGGCGACCGGCTCATCTGAGCGGCGGCCCCCCGGCGATGCGACGAGCGAGACCCGGCCCTGCGGCCGGGTCTTTCGCTGCGTCCGATCAGTCCGGATCGCCCGGCAGCAGCACGACGTCGACGGGGATCCCCGACAGGGCGCAGGCCTGGACGAGGGCCTGGTGGTAGGGGGCGACCTGCCGCAGGCGGAACGGGTCGGCGGTGTGGTACTCCACGTGCGTGGCCCGGTCGCGGGACAGGGCGGCCGCGATCTCCGCGGCCATGGCGGGCACCTCGTCCTCGCGCAGCAGGTGGTCGTACCAGGGCAGCGGCGTCTCGGGGGCCAGCAGCCCGTACCGCCCCGAGACGATGCGGAAGGCCCACGCCGAGCCGCGGCGGCGGGCCTCCCGGTGCAGCTCGGCGATGCGCGGGCTGAGGTAGCGGCGGATGGCCGGCAGCGGTCGGCTGCCGGGCCGCTTCCGGCCGGCGCAGTAGGTGCAGAGGATCTTCATGGACCTCCGGAGGCGCCGTTCCGTGCGGTGCCGGTTTCGGGACGGCTCAGCCTGCGCCGCAGCCGTTGCCGCAGCCCTGGCCGCGGCCGCCGCGCCCGCGGCCATCCCGCCCGTGACCCTTGCCCCGTCCGGCGTTCGCCGGACCGCGCTCCCAGTCGCTGGACACGATCGCCTCGTAGGCGGCCGCCTCGAGATGCTGCGGCGTGTAGGTCGCTCCCTGGGCGACGAGGCGGGTGCTGAACGCCCGCAGATGGTTGCGCGAGCCCTTGGCCAGATTGGCGTAGACCTGCCGGATGTCGGCGTTGTCCAGGTCGCCGGCCAGGGCCCGCTCCAGGTCGCTGAGATCGAGTTCCTCGACCAGTGCGCCGACGGCGAGCGCTTCGGTGAGCGAGGCGCGGCCGCGGGCCACGAGCTCGTCGTGCAGCTCCTGCAGGGTGCGGTCGGTTTTTTTTTTT
>JAGRNP010000008.1:0-23461 GCA_020440705.1 bacterium
GGTCGCGGATCTCGCGCAGGCAGTCGGCGCACGTGGCCACGTCGGGCGGGATCAGGGTGCTGGTGCCCGGCGTGTCCGCCGAGGCCACGATGACGAAGTCGGCCGCGGTGGGATCGGGGGGGACGGTCTCGGCCTGCAGCGACGTGATCCGGGCCAGGGGCGGCGCTTCGGCCATGAGCCGGCGGGCGAACTCGTCGAGGACGGTCGCCGGTCCCTGCACCGCGATCACCACGCCGGCGCTGGTGTTGCTGACCTCGCCGGCCAGGCCGAGGCCGTGCGCGAGGTTGTAGACGAAGGGACGGAACCCGACGCCCTGCACGATGCCGTCGACGCGCAGGCGCCGCCGGATCGCTCCGTCGCCGGTCACGCCCCCGGCCGCCGGTCCCGCAACCAGGCGTACCAGCCGTCGAGTCCCTCGCCCGTGGTGGCGGAGACGCGCCCGAACTCGAGCCGCGGATTCACGCGCCGGGCGGCCTCCTCGCAGGCGTCCACGTCGAAGTCGACGTAGGGCAGCAGGTCGATCTTGTTGATCAGGCAGAGGTCGGCGGCGGCGAACATGGTCGGGTACTTCAGCGGCTTGTCGGCGCCCTCGGTCACGCTGATGACGACCACCTTGGCCGCCTCGCCCAGGTCGAACATGGCCGGGCACACCAGGTTGCCCACGTTCTCGATCATCAGCACCGAGCGGTCGCCCGGGGCCAGTTCGTCGCAGGCCCGCCGGATCATGGCCGCGTCCAGATGGCAGCCCTTGCCCGTGTTCACCTGGATCACCGGCGCGCCCGTGGCGGCGATGCGGTCGGCGTCGTTCAGGGTCTGCTGGTCGCCCTCGATCACCGCGACGGGGAACTCGCCCTTCAGGTCGGTCAGCGTGCGCTCGAGCAGGGTCGTCTTGCCCGAGCCCGGCGAGGAGACCAGGTTCAGGGCCAGGATGTCCTTGGCCTCGAACCAGCCCCGGTTGCGCTGGGCCAGCAGGTTGTTCTGCTGCAGGATGTCCTGCTCGACCTGCAGGGTGCGGGACGCGCCGTGATCGTGGGGGTGGTGATGGTCGTGTCCGTGGTCGTGGTGATGATGGCCATGATCATGATCGTGGTCGTGGTCGTGATCGTGGTGGTGGCCGTGCCCGTGGTCATGATGATGGTGCCCATGGCCCCCGGCCGCGCCGGCCTCGCCGGGCTTCCGGAAGGTCACGGCCTCGGGGGGCTGTCCGCATCCGCAGCTGTCGCACATGGCGTCGCTCCTGTTTCCTATGTCCAGGCCGCGGGGCGGCCGTCCTAGTCGACGTTCAGGGCCCTGACCCGCAGCTCGCGGCCGGACGTCACCGTCACGATGGCGCCGTCGCAGGCGGGGCAGACCGCCGCGGCGAAGTCGATCTCCACCTCGGCGTCGCAGTCGGGGCAGTGGCCGCGCCCCGGGATGGCGTGGACCACGAGGGTGGCCGTCTCGGCCAGGGTGCCGCGCCGCGCCACCTCGAAGGCGAATTCGAGGGCCGGGATCTCGATGCCGGCCAGGGCGCCCACCTCGACCTCGATGGTGTTGATCACGGCGGCATCGGCGCGACGGGCCTCGCTCTCGGCGATGTCGAGGATCCCCACGGCGATGCTCATCTCGTGCACGGCTACAGCCCGAGGAAGCGGATCGCCATGCCGCTGCCGAGGATGGCGCCGCCGGCCAGGGCGTGGGCATAGCGCTCGGCCGCGCCCAGGGGCAGCAGCCGCACGCCGCGGTCGGCCAGCACGACCATGCCGAGCATGGTCGCGATGGTGACGACGCCGAAGATCGCCGTGACCGCCACGAGGCCGCCGAGGCTGGCCTGGGCCGCCGGATACATGAGGATCGGGATCAGCGGCTCGCACGGTCCGAGCACGAAGATGATGAACAGGGCCCACGGCGTCAGGTTCGTCTGGCCGGCCGGCGCCTCGTGCACGTGGGCGTGGGCGGCGTGGTGGTCGTGGTCGTGCCGGTGGACGGTGCCGTCGCCGTGGGCGTGCCGGTGGGTGTGCACGCGGCCGCGCCGCGCCTGGCGCAGGCCCCACACGGCGTAGAGCAGTCCGAACGACATGAGCAGCCAGGCCGCGATCTCGCCGCGCGTCCCCTCGATGATCTCGAGCTTGCCGACCGCCACGCCCAGGCCGATGCCCACGGCGCCGAGCACCACCGAACTGAGCACGTGGCCGAGTCCGCACAGGGCCGTCGTCGTCAGCGTGCGGCCCAGGCCCCAGCGGCGGGCGCGACCGATGACGATGAAGGGGAGGTAGTGGTCCGGACCGGTGATCGTGTGCACGAAACCGATGGTCGCGGCGGTGACGGCGAGGATGCCCAGGTCGGATTCCATGGCGACTCCGATCGGCGGCCGCAGCCGCGGGGAGAAGGAAGTCCGGGCTTTCCGGGAAAGCTCCGGAAGGAAAATGTTATCACGCCGGCAGCCGAAGTCCAGCGGATTGTCGAAACCCGCGTTTTCGAACCGAATTCCTGTACCTGTTAAAATTATACTCGGTAAGTGAGCGTTGATGGACATCTAACCTGTTATTATTTGTCAGGTTAACGTATGTTGATCTCGGGGTAGGGACGCCGGGATGCGAAGATCGGCGACAATGAGAACAAAATTCATTATAAACGCTTATAGACAACGAATTTGATCTTGATAAAAAATCAACAAGATTGCTGAACATGCACTTCCGAAATGGTAGGTTCTTGCTCCTGTTGAGCGCGTCGACAGAGTAGTCGGGGCCGGCCGGCGAAGGGTGAATGACCACCCCGCGAAGGGCCCCGTTGGCAGGAGGACCTCCATGGACCCGACCCGCATCCCGCATCCGAACTCGCCCGAGACCACCGCCCGCAAGATGGGCCGCCGCGACTTCCTGCGCGTCATCACCGCCGCGGCCGCCTCGATCGGTCTGTCCAGTTCGGTGGCCGTGAAGATGGCCGAGGCCGCGGCCGCCGGCCTGAAGCCGTCGGTCATCTGGCTGCACTTCCAGGAATGTACCGGCTGCACCGAATCGCTCCTGCGCACGTCGCACCCGGACGTGGCCGAGCTCATCCTCGACCTGATCTCGCTGGACTACCACGAGACCCTCGCCGCGGCGGCCGGCTACCAGATCGAGAAATCGCTGCACGACGCCATGGAGCAGCACAAGGGCAAGTACGTCCTCGTGGTCGAGGGCGCGATCCCCGAGAAGGACGGCGGCGTGTACTGCAAGGTCGCGGGCAAGACGGCCCTCGACTCGCTGCGCGAGGTGGCGGAGCACGCGGGCGCCATCGTGGCCATCGGCTCGTGCGCCTCGTTCGGCGGCATCCCGGCCGCGCCGCCGAACCCGACCGGCGCCACGGGCGCGCCCATGATCCTCAAGGACAAGACCGTGGTCACGATCCCGGGCTGCCCGGCCAATCCCTACAACTTCCTCGGCGTGGTGCTGCAGTACGCCACCCTGGGCACCCTGCCGGCCCTCGACGAGAAGGGCCGGCCGAAGTTCGCCTACGGACGCGTGATCCACGAGGACTGCCCGCGGCGGCCCCACTTCGACGCCGGCCGCTTCGCGCAGCAGTTCGGCGACGAGAACCACCGCAACGGCTACTGCCTCTACAAGCTGGGCTGCAAGGGCCCGGCGACCCACGCCAACTGCTCCCTGAAGCACTTCAACGACGTGGACGGCTGCTGGCCCATCGGCATCGGGCATCCCTGCGTGGGCTGCACCGAGCAGCAGCTGGCCTTCCGCGTGCCCATCCACACGACGGTCGACATCGAGCGGCCGACACCGCCCGACACCTACCCGCCCATCTTCGCCGAGCACAAGGGCCCGAGCCCGGCGGCGACGGCCGTGGGCGGGGCCGTGGTCGGCGCGGCCCTGGGCGCAGCCTGGGTGAAGTCGCGCAGGCTCGACGCCGAGGACGAGGGGGAGGAGTAGCATGGACCGCACGAGACGATCCTTCCTGAAGGGACTGGCCATCGCCGGCACGTCGGCCGCCGCGGCCGCGGTGCCGGTGGTGAGCGAGGCGAGCCAGGCCCGCCACGCCCCCGAGGACGCGGTGGGCATGCTGTACGACACCACCCGCTGCATCGGCTGCAAGGCCTGCGTCGTGGCCTGCCACGAGGCCAACGACCTGCCGCCCGACAACCGCACCGACGCCCTGCACGACCAGCCGCAGGCCCTGAACGACCGCACCAAGAACATCATCAAGCTCTACAAGGAAGAGGGCCGGCGGTCGTACATGAAGCAGCAGTGCATGCACTGCATCGATCCGGCCTGCGCCGGCGCCTGCATGATCGGCGCCCTGCAGAAGCGCGAGCACGGCATCGTGACCTGGGATCCGAACCGCTGCATCGGCTGCCGCTACTGCCAGGTGGCCTGCCCCTACAGCATCCCGAAGTTCGAGTGGGAAAGCACGAACCCGCGCATCGTCAAGTGCGAGCTCTGCAACCACCGCATCAAGGACGGCGGCATCCCCGCCTGCTGCGAGGTGTGCCCGCGCGAGGCGGTCGTGTACGGCAAGTACACCGAGCTGCTGGCCGAGGCGAAGCGGCGCCAGGCCGAGCACCCGGGCCGCTACGTCGACAAGATCTACGGCGAGCACGACGGCGGCGGCACCCAGGTGCTGTACCTCTCGCACGTGCCCTTCGAGAAGCTCGGCCTGCCGACCCTCGGCGAGAAGTCGGTGCCCAGCCTGAACCGCACCATCCAGCACGGCATCTACAAGGGCATGATCGCCCCGGCGGCGCTGTACGCGGTCATGGGCGGCGTCATGCTGCGCAACCGGAAGAAGAACCGGGACGAGGAAGGGGGGGACGCATGAGCGGACACAAGGCGACACCCGTCGGCGGACCGCTGCTGACCCGGACCACGGGCACCCTGCTCGCGATCACCCTGGTCGGCGCGGCGCTGGCAATCTGGCGCTTCGCGGTGGGCCTCGGCCCCTCGACCGGCCTGAGCGACGGCTACCCCTGGGGCATCTGGATCGCCTTCGACGTGGTCACGGGCACGGCCCTGGCCTGCGGCGGCTACGCCATGGCCCTGCTGGTCTACATCTTCAACCGCGGCAAGTACCACGGCCTGGTGCGGCCGGCGCTGCTGACCAGTGCGCTGGGCTACTCGGTGGCGGCCATCGGCATCATCATCGACGTGGGCAAGCCCTGGTACATCTGGCGCATTCCCGTCTCGGTGGGCAAGTGGAACCTCGACTCGGCGCTGCTCGAGGTGGCGCTGTGCGTGATGACCTACGTCATCGTGCTGTGGATCGAGCTCTCGCCCGCGTTCCTCGAGAAGTGGGGCGAGAAGTCGGGCCTGGCGCGCGGCCTGGGGGCCTTCATGGACAAGGCCCTGATCTGGTTCATCGCCCTGGGCATGGTGCTGCCGACCATGCACCAGAGCTCGCTGGGTTCGGTGATCATGCTCGCCGGGCCGCGGCTGCACGGCCTGTGGCACACGGGCTGGCTGCCGTTCCTCTTCCTCGTCTCCTGCATCGCCATGGGCTACGCCGTGGTGGTCATGGAGTCGACGCTCTCGAGCCGGGCCTTCGGGCGCGTGCGCGAGGACCGCATGCTGGTCTCGCTCTCGAACGTGATCGCCTTCGTGCTGCTGGTCTTCGTGGCCGTGCGGCTGATCGACCTGGTCGTCACGGGCAAGACGGCGCTGCTCTTCGGCGCCGGCGGCCTGAGCGCCCTGTTCTGGGTGGAGATGGCCCTCTTCCTCGTGCCGGCGCTGATGCTGCTGGCCGGTCGCGGCCACCTGGGCATCGGCACCATGTTCCGCGCCGCCCTGATGATCGTGTTCGGCGGGGCCATGTACCGCTTCGACGCGTACCTGGTCGCCTTCAACCCGGGCCCCGGCTGGGCCTACTTCCCCAGCGTGCCCGAGATCGTCATCACCCTCGGCCTGGTCGCCATGGAGATCCTGGTCTTCATCGTCCTGGTCAAGAGTTTCCCCATTCTCAGCGGCACCCGTCCGGCGGCCGCCGCAACCAAGTAGGGAGTGGATATGAGCAAGCGAATCACCGTCGATCCCGTGACCCGCATCGAGGGCCATCTGCGCATCGACGTCGAGGTGGACGGCGGCCAGGTGACCAAGGCGTGGTCGTCCGGCCAGATGTGGCGCGGCATCGAGAACATCCTCAAGGGCCGCGACCCGCGCGAGGCCTGGCTCTTCACCCAGCGCTTCTGCGGCGTGTGCACGACCGTGCACGCCATCGCGTCGGTGCGCGCGGTGGAGAACGCCGTGGGCATCGAGGTGCCCCTGAACGCCCAGTACATCCGCAACCTGATCGTGTCGGCCCATGCGATGCACGACCACATCGTGCACTTCTTCCACCTGTCGGCCCTCGACTGGGTCGACGTGGTCTCGGCCCTCGACGCGGACGTGGCGGCGACGGCGAAGCTGGCCCAGTCGCTCAGCCCCTGGCCGCGCAACAGCCGCCAGGAGCTGCAGGCCGTGAAGGACCGGCTCTCGGGCTACGTGGCGCGCGGCCAGCTCGGCCCGTTCGCCAACGGGTACTGGGGCCACAAGGCCATGAAGCTGCCGCCGGAGGTCAATCTCCTGGCCGTGAGCCACTACCTGCAGGCCCTGGACTACCAGCGCGAGATCAACAAGGTCGTGGCCATCCTGGGCGGCAAGACGCCGAACATCCAGAACCTGGCCGTGGGCGGCGTGGCCAACGCCATCAACCTGGACAGCCCCTCGACCATCAACATGAACACCCTGTACCAGATCAAGAACCTGCTCGACGACGTGCAGGCCTTCATCAAGGACGTGTATCTGACGGATGTCTGCGCCATCGGCGCCATGTATCCCGACTGGCTGGGCTACGGCAAGGGCGTCGTGAACTACCTCGCCGTGCCGGACCTGCCCCTGGACACGGCGGGCACGAAGTTCGACCTGCCGGGCGGCACGATCATGAAGGGCGACCTGGACACCTTCAAGCCCATCACGAGCTTCGGCGAGGACTACTTCGGGAAGAACGTGACCGAAGGCATCGCCCACTCGTGGTACGAGGGCGACTGGGACCGGCACCCGTACGAGGAGGACACGGTCCCCAACTTCACCGACTTCCAGGACGACGGGAAGTACAGCTGGATCAAGTCGCCCCGCTTCGGCGGCGAGGTGATGCAGGTCGGTCCGCTGGCCCAGGTGCTGGTCGGCTTCAAGGGAGGCCACGAGCCCACGGTGAAGTGGCTGACCTGGGCGGTCGACCTGGCCAGCAAGGTGGCCGGCACCCAGCTCGGTCCCCAGCACCTGCACTCGACCCTGGGCCGCCATCTGGCCCGGGCCGTGCGCACCGCGGTGATCGGCGAGCTGGCCCAGAAGCACTGGCAGCTGCTGGTGGAGAACATCGCCACCGGCGACACCGACACCTTCAACGCGCCGACCTTCACCGGCACCCAGATGGGCTTCGGCTTCCACGAGGCGCCGCGGGGCACGCTGTCGCACTTCATCGTCATCCAGGACGGGAAGATCGCCAACTACCAGGCGGTCGTGCCCTCGACCTGGAACGCGGGGCCGCGCGACGCCCAGAACCGGCCGGGCCCCTACGAGGCCTCGCTGGTGGGCAACCCCATCGCCGATCCCGAGCGGCCGCTCGAGGTGCTGCGGACGATCCACTCGTTCGATCCGTGCATTGCCTGTGCGGTGCACGCTTTCGACGTGGATGGCAAGGAGCTCGGCGTGGTGCGGACGTTGTAGTCGAGGCCTGCCCGGCCCCCGATAGCACTTGCGGCGCGATGTCCTCGGCCTTTGGCCTGCGGATTACGCGCCGCGAGTGCTATCGGGGGCCGGGCACGACGACGACAATGTCCCACGAGCGCAGATCCATGCTATCCTCGGCGCAAACATGACCTGGAGGTGGAGGCACTGTGGCGACTGAGGCGAGGATTGCGGTGTTCGGGGTGGGGAACGTGCTGATGGGGGATGATGCCCTGGGGCCGACGGCCATCGCGCACCTGGTGGCGGGGTACGAGTTTCCGGCCGGGGTGCACGTGGAGGACCTGGGGACGCCGGGCAACGACCTGCACCCGCAGCTCGCGGGGCGCGACCACATCATCCTCGTCGACGTGGTCAAGGCGGACGGCACGCCGGGCGAGGTGCGCGAGTACCGCCGCGAGGCGATCCTGGCCCACGCGCCGGGGCTGCGCACCGGGAGCCATGATCCCGGCCTGAAGGAGGCCCTCTTCGCCCTCGAGTTCGCCGGCGAGGAACCGGAGCTGCTGCTGGTGGGCGTCGTGCCCGGCGAGATCGGCCATGCCAAGGGGCTGACGTCGGCCGTGCGGGTGGCCCTGCCGGCGGTCGAGGCGGCGGTGCTGGCCGAGCTCGAGCGGCTGGGTGTTCCCGCGACGCCGCGCGCGGCGCCGGCCGCGCCCGAACTGTGGTGGGAGCACGATGGGTAGCGCGGCGCTGTGGCGGCGCCTCGAGGGCATCGGCATCGTGCTGATCGCCCTGCACAGCTTCCTGATCGGCGTGGCGCTGCTCGTGGCCACGCGCTGGGTGCTCGACTTCGCCGGCTGGACCGGCATCGACTCCCTCTTCTTCCCGCGCCAGTCCGGCGCCTTCCACATCGTGCTCGCCCTGGGCTACCTCATCGAACACCGGCGCACCGGCGGCATCTCGCTGCTCATCCTCGCCAAGGCCACCGCGGTGGTGTTCCTGCTCGTGCTGAGCCCGGCGGTGACGTCGTGGTCGGTGAAGTTCAGCGGCGTGTTCGACGGGTTGATGCTGGCGGGGATGGTGGGGGTGCGGTTGATGCTGCGGAGGGCGTTGGGGGACGGTCGGGTGGTCAGGTGAAGAAGCCCCTGGCCGGTGGCGGACGGGAAAGATCGCGCTGGTGAAACAGGGGGCGGCGATCCTGCTACTTCCCGATCCCGCGCAGATCGTAGCAGCGGATCCGGACCGTGGACGGGTCGTGGGCCGGGGGCATGGGCTCGCCCGGCGGGGGCAGATCATCCTCGACGCCCAGCAGGTGCACGAGCCGGCCCCGCGTCAGGAAGACCCGGTCATGGGCGGGGTCGTGGGCGACGACCAGGTCGACCCGGGCGAGCCGCGCGCCGTCGCGGTCGACGACGTCGTACACGCCCATGGATTGCCGGTCGTCCGGGTCCAGGCGGGCGACCGGCTGCACCAGGATCCGGTCGCGGTCGAGCCAGCGCACCGACGCGATGCGGGGAACGTGTCGCGTCCGCTTGCCCTGCAGGGTCTGCGCGGTCGCGCGGGCGAGCACCTCACGGTCTTCGTTCGGCTCGGCCAGGGGCACCACGGTGGCGTCATCGCCCGGGTGGCCGCGGCGCAGGCGGTAGCTCCCGTCCGGGTCGGCCCAGACCATCTCTCCCGTTTCCAGCATGTCCCAGCCGTCATGGACCAGGGTGTAGGCCGTTTCGGCGACCTCGATCGTCGCCGGCGCGCCGGGTGAGGCGGCGACGCGCATCAGCAGGCGGGGCCTGCCGTCGCGGACCTCCAGCAACTCCGGGATCGCCGGCGTGCCTTTGGCGAAGTCGCCGTCGACGATGTCCTTGCGCTGCATGGCCCAGAGGAAGTTGTCCGCGTCGCGGGCGACGAAGCGCATCGCGTACCCCGCCGGCCACATGGCGTCCAGTCCCCGGATGGGGAGCGAAGTCCCGGGCGCACCCTCCGGCACGTAGCGGACGAGGTCGGTGCAGAACGTGTTGACGCCGTAGCAGACGCCGTCGGCGCCGACGGAGATCAGGCCGGGGATGCCCGGCACGGCCCGACCGCCATCCCCGTCGCGGAGCGGGGCCAGGGGCCGGCCGTCCGCTCCGAGCCGCCGCACGACCCCGCCGAAGATGTCCAGGAGGTGGACGGTGCCGGTGCTGTCGACGTCCACGGAAGCGACGTAGGCCAGGGGCGGATCGCAGCGGTCGCCGGTGGTCTCGAACACCAGCCGCGGCCGATGGCGCACGGCTTCGGCCGTGACCGCGACACCGGCCGGAGCTCGCCCGGCGGCGAGCGGCAGCCCGAGGACCAGCGCCACCAGCGCCACGCCGCACCGACCGGGTCCGCCGCGGAGCGGCCGGCTGCCGGCCGTCCTACTCATCGGGATTCCGGCCCAGGTCCCGGTACTCCTGCGCCCGCGCCGAATCTCCCAGGGCCACGTACACCCGCGCCAGGGTGCGCGCCGCCTTGCGCGCCCGGGTGTTGAGGGGGCCGTCGTCCCCGCGCTGGCTCTCCCAGCATTCGCTCAGCAGCGCCTCGGCCGCGGCCAGGTCGCCGGTCTCGAGGCGGAATTCGCCCAGCCGCTGCAGCGACTCGGCGATCTCCCGATGCCCCGCGGGCAGGGCCTCGCGCCGGATCGTCAGGGCCTCGACCAGCAGCGGTTCGGCCTCGTCGTAGCGCCCCTGCTGCATGAGGGCGCCGCCCAGGCCGTGCAGGGCCCGCGCGGTGTTGTTGTGCCCCGGCGGCATCGTCTCGCGATAGATGCTCAGCGCCTCGCCGAACGATTCCTCGGCCGCCTTGGCGTCCTCGCGCCCGAGCTGGGAGAGCCCGAGCAGGATCCAGGCGTGGGCCGTCGAAGGATGGCGCGGTCCGTTCGACGCCTGCTTGACCCGCAGGCTCTCGCGCAGCAGGCGCTCGGCGTCGTCGTACCGCTTCAGGCCGTAGTACTTGATGCCCAGGTTGCCCGCCGCGATGGCCGTGTGCGGGTGGTCGCGGCCGAGCACCCGGGTGCGGATCTCCAGGGCCTCCTCGGCCAGGGCCAGGCCCTCGTCGCGCTTGCCCGACTGGAAGAGCAGGTTGGCCAGGTTGGCCGCACTGGTGGCCACCTCGGGGTGGTCGGTGCCCAGGATCTCGCGGTTCAGGCGCAGGCTCTCGCGGTAGAGCTGCTCGGCCTCGTCCATCTCGCCGTAGGCGGCCAGGGCCACGGCCAGGTTGTTCATGCTCTCGGGGACCTGCGGGTCGGCGTCGCCGAGCAGTTTGCGGTCCAGGCGCAGCACCTCGCGGAAGAGCGGGATCGCCGTCTCCAGGTCGCCGAGCTCCTCGGTGGTCGACGCCACGTGGTACATGGCCTCGTTGATGAGCTTGTGCTCGGGCCCGTAGGCCGCCTGCCGGATCTCCAGGGCCCGCCGGGCCAGCGGCAGGGCCTCCTCGGGCCGGCCCTCGTCGCGCACCAGCCACGACTTCTGGAGCAGCGACTCGGCCACGTCGGGCGCGTCGTCGCCCAGGGTCTCGCGCCGGATGCGCAGCGCCTCGTCGACCAGCGTGTCGGCCTCGGCGTACAGGCCCAGGTTCTGGTACACCGCCCCGATCGTGTTCATCAGCCGGGCCCGCACCACCGGCTGCTCGCCCAGCTCCTGCCGGATGCGCTCGGCGCCCTGGTCGAGGATCTCGCGGGCGGTGATGGTGTTGCCCCGCGCCTCGCCGGGATCGTTCACCAGGAACAGCTCCGCCAGGAAGTCGCTCACCTCGCGGGCCGCCGCGGCCTCGGTGCGCGCCTGGGTCTCGGCGCGCACGGCCCGGTCGCGCTGGCGTTCGACACGCTGCGACTGCACCAGCGTGTTGAGCAGCAGCGCCGTCAGCAGGATCGAGATCACCACGAACAACGTCACGCCCAACGCGTTGCGCCGGATGAACTTGTTGGCGCGGTAGGTCCAGCTGTCGGGCCGGGCCCGGACGGGCAGCTGGGACCGGTAGCGGCGGATGTCCTCGGCCAGGGCGTCGACCGACGGGTAGCGCCGTTCGGGATCCTTGTGCATGGCCATGAGCACGATGTTGTCCAGGTCGCCCTGCAGCTCCTTGCGCAGCCGTTCGACGCTGCGGCCGCGCAGCCGGCTGATCTCCTCGGCGGTGGTGGTGCCGCCGCCGCTCTGCGCGCCGCCGGCCCCGCCGGTGGGGCCGTCGTGTTCGGTGACGGCGGTGCTCGGCCGGCTCGGGTCGTGGTCGCGGAAGACCTTGCGGATGTCGCCGAAACCGTAGCTGTCGAAGCGGTACGGCGTGCGCCCGGACAGAAGCTCGTAGAGCAGGGCGCCGAGGCAGTACACGTCGGTGCGGGTGTCGATGGGATGGTCGATGATGCCGGCCTGCTCGGGGCTCATGTACTCGGGCGTGCCGAGGATCTGGCCGCTCTGGGTCATCAGGGTGCCGCCGGTGAGCGGATCGGACACGGCTTTGGCGATGCCGAAGTCGATGACCTTGGTGCGGTCGCCCTCGGGCGTCGCCTGGGCGAGCACGTTCGACGGCTTCAGGTCGCGGTGGATGATGCCGCGCTGGTGGGCGTGCTGCACCGCGCCGCACACCTGCAGGAAGAGGTCGAGGCGCTGGCCGGGCGTGGCCTGGGCGCGGTCGCAGAAGCGGGTGATGGGCTCGCCGTCCACGTACTCCATGACGTAGTAGGGGCGGCCGTCGTCGGTGGCGCCGGCGTCGAGCACCTGGGCCACGTGCGGGTGGTTCATGAGGGCGAGGGCCTGGCGCTCGGTGCGGAAGCGGGCCACGACCGCGTCGGTGTCCATGCCGCGCTTGATGATCTTCAGGGCGACGGTGCGGCGCAGGGGCGCGGTCTGCTCGGCGCGGTAGACGACACCCATGCCGCCCCGGCCGAGCTCCTCGCCGATGGCGTAGGGCCCGATGGCATCGGGCGGTGCCGCGTCGCGGTCCGCGCCGGCGAAGGCGGCCCCGGCCAGGTCCGGATCGAGCACCGGCCCGGCGGTGCCGGCCAGCCCCGCCACCGAGTCCTCGTGGGCGAGCAGGTCCACGATCTCGCGGCGCAGGTTGTCGTCGTCGCCGCATTCGGCGTCGAGCAGCGCGGCGCGCTCCGCCGGCGACAGCGGCAGCAGCCGCGGCAGCAGGGCGCGGATGCGGGCGTAGAGTTCCTTGTCCATGGCCGGGTCGGGCTCCTCTCTGCGGAGACGTATTATTCCCGCCCGGCCATGGTCGCGTCAATGATGGGCTCCCGCGCGGCTCCGCCTACTTCACGAGCGTCACCTTGATCCGGCTCGCGCCCGAGTCGGCCTGCAGCAGGGCGAAGTACACGCCCGAGGCCAGCGCGCGGCCGGCGTCGTCGCGGCCGTCCCAGGGCAGGCGGTGCGGGCCGCCGTCGAGCGGACCGCTGTGCAGCGCGCGCACCAGGCGGCCCGACACGTCGTACACCTTCAGTTCGACCTGCTCGCGGCCCGGCAGCGTGAACTCGAACCGGGTCGCCGGATTGAACGGATTCGGCACGGCGCGGGCCAGGGCCGCCGGTCCGACCGGCACGTCGTCGTCCACCGGGGCGGCCCAGGGCAGGTACCGGAAGCCGTACAGGGTGTCGGTGCCGGGCTGGCCGGTCAGCCAGGGCCCGTGCGGCTGGTACGGGTTGGCGGCGGCGGCCCGGATCCGCCAGCGGTAGCGTTCGCCGCCGAGCAGGGCCAGGGCCGGGTCGGCCGCGACGGGTGTGCCCGCGATGTGGGTCGCGCTCGGCGTCCAGGGTCCGGCCCCGGTCTGGTCGTAGGCCTGGCGCTCGGTGCCGACCTGCCACTCCAGACGCATGCGGGTGCGGCCGGCGGGGGCCCAGGCCCGGAGCCGGAATCGCGGCGCGGCGGCGCCGTCCATGGCGCCGCGCAGGGCGATGGGCGCGTCGGCCTGGGTGGTCAGGCGCGGCAGGGCGGGAAAGGCGAGGGACTCCTTCCGGCCGAAGGGCCCATAGGTGCGCCACTGGCCGGTGGCGCCGTCGTCGAAGGGCATGCTGACGCCGAGTTCAGGGAAGCCGTCGCCGTCCAGGTCGCCCACCGCGGCGATGCCGATGTCCGCGCCGCCGGTGCCCAGGCCGATCGAGCCGGTCTGCTGGGTCCCGGGGTCGAGGTCGTAGATCGACACCGACGTCTGGGTGCTCTTCCAGGTGGCGGCGACGCAGGTCCGGCCGGCGCCGTCGTAGTCGCCGAGCCCGCTGACCGACTCGCCGAAGCGCGCGTTGGGGATCTCGGGTCCGTCGAGGTCGATGCGTCCGGCGAGGCCCCGCTGGCCGCCGAGATAGACGTGGACGCGTCCGGCGTTCGGGCCGTGGGTCGTGTCGCCGGGGCGGCCGACGATGAAGTCGGCGTAGCCGTCGCCGTTGACGTCGCCCGCGGCGGCGACGTGGCTGCCGAGGGATGCGCCGACGCTGCCGCCGCCGATGACCTTGAACCATGTCGAGGAGATCCCCGCCGGGTCGCCGAAGTAGAGGGCGAAGGCCCCGGCGTAGTTCCCCGCGTCGTAGGAGAAGTAGGGAATGCCCACGACCAGGTCGTCGAGGCCGTCGCCGTCGAAGTCGCCGATGATGTCGAGCTCGGGACCCACGTAGGTCTCCGCCTCGCCGGGGGTGAGGTCGACGTAGCCGGTGCTCTGCATGCCCTGGGCCGAACCGAAGAAGACGCGCACGAGGCCCTCGTCGATCTCGTCGCCGTCCCAGAGCTGGGCGCCCACGGCGATGTCCGCGAAGCCGTCGCCGTTGAGGTCGCCGCCGCCGCACACGGCGAGTCCGAAGTCGGCCCCGGCCTGCTCGGTGAACACGTAGCTCCAGTAGGCGGGCTGGGGGCCCGACGCCGAACCGTAGTAGACCCGCACCTCCTGGCCGAGCTGGTCGCCGACCACGAAGTCCGCGTAGCCGTCGCCGTTGACGTCGCCGGCGCCGTCGGCGGAGATGCCGAGCCGGCCGCCGGACCCGCTGCCGGTGTCGGTCCAGTCCGGGGTCGGCGACAGGCCGTACTGGTCGCCATAGTAGAGCTGCACCTCGCCGGACGGCGTCGTCGTCGGCGCCCCGACGACGAGGTCGTCGTAGCCGTCGCCATCGACGTCGCCGGCGCTCCCGAAGCCGTAGCCCAGGAAGACGTTGCCGGTGCCGACCCGGCTCTCCATGAGGGGCGGGAAGTAGTCGATCTCGCGGCCGCCCTCGTAGAGATAGACCGTGCCGGCGCCGTTGGCGGCCAGCGGGTCGGAGACGAGGAAGTCGCCCAGGCCGTCGCCGTCGACGTCGCCGGCCCCGCCCATGATGTCGCCGAAGAAGCCCGCGCCGATCATGACCGACTGGAGCACGGGGATGCCGTCGCCGAAGTACACCGTCACGTCGTGGTTCACGCTGCCGCTGACGACGAAGTCGGTCCGGCCGTCGCCGTTGAAGTCGCCGATGCCGGCGACGGTCTCGCCCCAGTCGGAGCCCAGACCGCTGCCGTTGCGCAGGAGCGCGGCGGGGCCCAATCCCCCGGGGGCCCCGCTCGCGATGTAGACGGCGCCGACGCCGTTCGCGTAGTTCCGCACGCCGAATACCGCGTCGGCGAAACCGTCGCCGTTGAAGTCGCCCACCCAGGCGACCTCCGAGCCGAAGCGGTCGTCCTCGTAGGTGCCCACGTGTTCCCAGCTCGGGCTCGAGGGCAGGCCCGCGGCCGAACCGAAGAAGGCGAGGGCCTTGCCGTGGTTGTCGTCGAAGAGGCCGGCGTCGTAACCGGGCTGGCCGACCATCACGTCGGCGAAGCCGTCGCCGTTCACGTCGCCGAGGCCGGCCACCGACCAGCCGAAGTCGGCCGCCGTGTCGCCGCCGCGCCGGTTCCAGACGTGGGTGCCGTCCGGGCCGTCCGCGCTGCCCAGGTACAGGTAGGCGGCGCCCTGGACGGGAATGTAGAACGGCGAACCGTAGCCGCCCCAGCCGGGGGCGCCGGCGATCACGTCGTCGTAGCCGTCGCCGTTGACGTCGCCGGCGAAGGCCACCGACCAGCCGAGGTGGGCGTCCTCCTCGTTGATCTCGTCCGTGGCGGCAAGGGTCGGGCCGGACGGCCCCCCGACGAAGAAGTAGAGCCGGCCCTCCTCGCTGTGCCCGTTGGAGAGGTAGGGGGCGGCCACGACGAAGTCGTCGTAGCCGTCGCCGTTCATGTCGCCGGCCGGGGCGATGGCCTGGCCGAAGCGGCCGTCGGCCGTGTCGCCGACGTGGTTCCAGTAGGGACCGGCCGTCAGCCCGTCCGGCCCGCCGTAGTAGAGGGCCACCTTGCCGCGCGAGGAGTTCGGGGCGGCGCCGAAGTCGGGCGCGCCCACGGCCACGTCCGAGTAGCCGTCGCCGTTGACGTCGCCCACGGTGACGGCCGCGTCGCCGTGTCCTTCGCCGACCACGCCCGTGGTCGACCAGTCCGCATTGAAGTCGAAGCGGGCGTCGGCGGCCGACGCCGCGAGCATCAGTCCCAGCCATATGGTCAAGGTGCGCATGGCATCCCTCCAGGATCGGGTTGGTCTTGTTTCCCTCCTCCCATGCGCCGAACCGTCACCGATCCGGCCACGCCGCGAAGCGCACCGACCCCGGGCTCCCCTTGCCGGCTCCGTTCGGGTACAATGGGGCCGGCGCGCCGGGGCCGAACTCCACCGGTGCGCAGCGCGACTCCGAACGTGGGTAAACGAATCCATGAAAACGACTTGCTGGATGCGTGGCGTCCCGGCCCGCCAGGCCGTCCTGGCCCTCGCGGTCGCCTGCGCGACGGCGGCGCCGGCCGCCTGGGCCGATCCTGCCCCGGCGGGCTTTCCCGGCCCGTCGTCATTCGTGCGCGGGGCCTACCAGGCCGGCGCCGTGCTCGGCACCAACGACTTCCTCAACGGCGACAACGCGGCCGGACGTCCCATCGACAGCTACCATTCGGTGCGTCTGGAGTACGGCCGGCACACCGACGGATCGCGGGACTGGCACCATGCCTTCAACTTTCCCTCCTACGGCCTGGGCATCTACGGCGCCGATTTCTTCAACGACGAGGAGCTGGGCACGCCGACGTCGCTGTACGGGTTCTTCGTCTGGCCGCTGGGACGGTCCGGCCGCTGGACCTTCGAATTCGAGACGGCGTTCGGCTTCACCCACAACTGGAAGTCGTACGATCCCGTCGACAACCCGCACAACATCGCCCTGGGCCTCGGCCGCTCGGTGCACATCGAGGGTGGCCCGGCGGCGGCGTACCGCCTGGCGGACCGCTGGTCGCTCATCGGCGCGGCGACGTTCACCCACTTCTCCAACGGCGGCACCCAGAACCCGAACCATGGGCTCAACACCGTCGCGCCCATGCTCTACGTGAAGTACGACACCAGCGACCCGGTGCCGATCCCGACGCGGCGCGCGCCCAGCTACTTCCCCCCGGGCTGGGACCTGACGACGACCTTCTCCTCCGGCCGCCGCAACCTGAACCTCGAGCTGGCCGAGCCGGCCCTGCGCGGCGACTACCTGAACCGCGACTACTTCATCGGGAACCTCACGCTGGGGCTCGGGCGGGCATTCTCCAACAAGACGCGCGTCGTCGGCGGCCTCGACTTCTGCTACGACGAGTCCGTGCCCGACCTCATCGTCCTGGACGGGATCAATCGGGGCGTCAACGCGCGCGGCGAGGCGAGCGACAAGCTCGAGCTGGCGGCTTTCGCGGGCTACGAACTGACGGTCAACCGCACCCACGCCCTGCTGCACCTCGGCTACAAGCTCTGGTACCGCGACGTGCCGGGGCGCCTGCCGGAGTTCTACCAGCGGCTGGGCATCAAGCATTTCGTGTACGGGGACTGGTTCGTGGGCCTGAACGTGCGCTTCCACGAGCTGGGCAGCGCGGACAACCTCGAGTGGAATGTCGGCTACGCGATGGAGATCTAGGGCTCAGCGCCCGGGTTCCCCGCTCCGCACCGTGTCGGCCCCCTGCGGCTCCTCGTACACCTCGAGCACCTGGTCGATGCCGAAGCGGATGGTCATGGAGATGCAGGCGTAGAGGTTGGCCTTCATCTCGGCCCCCTCGGGGTCGCGCAGCAGGGTCTTCACGCACACCTGGTCGATGGTCTCCAGGGCGCCCACCAGCTCCTCGGCCGTGAAGCCCTCGGCACGCCGGCGCAGGGCCAGGTCGCGGCAGTACGACATGAAGTCGAGCTTCATGCGCGTGCGGATCGCGGAGAAGAGGTTGCGCAGGATGAGCCGGTGGTTCCACTCGTGCTCGGCCTCGTCCAGGCTCTGGTAGCTGGCGAAGCGGGTCCTGAGGATGGTGGTGCAGTCCTCGATGATCGCCTGCTTGTGCTTCTGCAGCAGCGAGTGGATGTGCAGGTTGGCGCGCAGGCGGGCCTGCTTCATGGCGCCGCGGTTGCGCCGCGTCCATTCGATCTGGTCGTAGCGCATGTTCTCGATGAGGAAGGGCAGGCGATAGAGCACCTCGAGGCGGTGGCTCGGCGCCCAGTCCAGCCGCTGGCGGCTGTGGCCCGCGTCGATGGTGAGCTGCTTGTCGACATACTTCGCCATCCACGGCCGCTCGAACGGGCGTTCCGGCATGAAGCGTCCCACCAGGCAGCGCGTGTGGATGCCCAGCGGCACCAGCGGACGCGGCACCAGCAGCGGTTTGCGCGGTGTCTCGAAGTAGTAGTAGGTGGCGGTGGCGAAGAGCTGCTTGTGGCTCACGGCGCCGTCCGGGCTGCAAATGAGGATCTCGCCGTCCCGCAGGTCGGCCTCGCGCCGCAGCACCCGCCGCATGAAGCTCACCGCGTCGTTCACGTGCAGGTAGGGGATGGCCGACTGGCCGCGTCCGCCCAGGATGCGGCAGTTCCAGGCGTTGGACAGCCACGTGAGCAGGAACATGTACAGCGGGGGATACTCGCACCAGTCCGAGAAGAGCGCGGCGAAGCGCACGATCACCGACGGGAAGTGGTCGCGGTATTCGGCCAGCATGCGCTCGCCGATGGCCTTGGTCTGGGCGTAGATGTGGTCGCCGTCGGGCGGGCTGAGCTCGTCGAGGGCGCCGCCCGGCGCGGGGAAGTCGCACGCGGCCACCGAGCTGGAGAACACGAACCGCTTGGGCTGCAGGGCCTTGCAGTGCTCGAGGATGTTGCGCAGACCCTCGACGTTCGTGCGGTTGTACTCCGGATGGTCCTCGCCCGTGAAGTCGTAGTGGGCCGCGAGGTGGATGACGATGTCGATGGGGTCGCCCTGCCGGATCTCGGCGAAGACCTCTGCGAGGGTGAAGGGATCGCCGATGTCGACCTGGTGCCAGGTGATGTTCTCGTGGAACGGGGCGCCGCACCGCGCCTGCGAGCGGCGGGCCAGGCTGACGATGCGGTAGCGGTCCTTCAGGGCGTCGAGCAGGTGGCGGCCGATGAAGCCCGAGGCGCCGGTGACCAGGATGCGGGGCAGGGCCATCGCGGATACCGCTCCCTTACACGTCGACGATCACGTCGCCGTTCTCGATGGTCACGGGCAGCAGGTCGAGATCGCGGCGCGGGGGCCCGTAGATGGGATGCCCCTCGGCGTCGAAGCGCCCGTCGTGGCAGGGGCACAGGTACACCTGCTCGTCGGGCAGCCACGCCACGGTGCAGCCCTGGTGCGTGCACCACAGCAGGCGGGCCGTCACGTGGTCGCCCTGCCTGATCAGCTCGATCTGCCGCTCGCCGTGGGTCAGGTTCACGCGCTCGCCCTCGGGCAGGGTGTCCAGGGCGTGGCGCAGGGGGCCGGTCACGTGCTTGTGCTCGGGCAGGTCGCCGGTGCAGCCGGCCAGGTTCATGGTCGTCAGCAGCGGCACGCAGGCCGAGGCGGCGGCGAGGCGGCAGCCCCGGACGAGGAAGCGGCGGCGGTCGGCGTCGGGTGCGGGGCGCGGAGGCTTCATGGCGACGGCTTCTCCGGGATGGGAGGCTCGCCGAGCTGGCGCAGGGCGTCGAGGGTCTCGGCGGCCTCGGCCTCGTCGAGCTGGGCCAGGGCGAAGCCCGCATGCACCAGCACGTAGTCGCCCGGCTCGGCGTCCGGCGTGTAGGCCAGGCAGACCTCGAGGGTCGACCCGTCGAAGTCGACGGTGCCCATGCGCATCAGGCCGTCCTCGACGGCGACGATGCGGCCGGGTACTCCGAGACACATGGCGGGAAGCCTCCCGTTGGGGTCCATTCGACCCCTTGATAGTAACGTCTCAATTGCCGGGATTCCAGTCGGACTTCAGGCGTTTTCGCGGGGCTGCAGGTTGGCCAGGGCCTCGTCGCCCAGCCGTTCGCCGACGGCGACCTCGTCCACCGCCACCGCATGCGCCCCCAAGGCCTCGTACCGCTCCCGGTGCGCCTTGTAGTGCGACCGCACCACGATGCGCGCGCCCGGGCTCAACTGCCGCACGTGGGCGATGGCCAGGGCCGTGGCCTCGCTGCCGGGGGTGGTGATCACCACCAGGCAGGCCTCGCGCACGCCGTGGTGCTCGAGGGCGTCGACCTGCTGGATGTCGCCGATCTCGCCGTGCACGCCCATCTCCCGGGCGCGGGTGATCGACTGGCCGTTCAGGTCGACGACGGTGATGTCGCGACGGCCGGCGGCGAGCAGGCGGCGCACCACGTGGCGTCCGGCCGGGCCGAAGCCGAAGACGAAGATGCGGTCGGCGGGGCGGGCGGTGGTCGCGTCCGGGTCGGTGCGGGGCCCGCGCGAGAGCAGCCGGCTCAGGCGCGTGGCCTGCCCGATGAGCAACGGCGCCAGGATGAGCGACATGATGACCACCGACACCATCAGCTGCCGCGCGCCCGGCCCGAGCACGCCGGCGTCGGCGCCCTCGGCCCCCAGCACGAAGGCGAACTCGCCCACCTGCGCCAGGGTGATGGCCGAGGCCAGGGAGAGGCGGAACGTCTGGCCGGTGGCCCGGAAGAGCAGGGTCACGACCAGCGTCTTGATCACGATCAGGGCCAGGGTGATGCCCAGCACCAGGGGCAGGTTCTGCACGATCCACACCGGATCGGCCACCATCCCGGCCGCGCCGAAGAAGAGGGTCAGCAGCACGATGCGCAGGCCGGTGACGTCGGCGCGGATCTGCACCGCGAAGGGCGAACTGCCCAGCATCATGCCCGCCACGAAGGCGCCCATGGCCGGCGAGATGCCCACCTCGTGGGCCAGCACCGCCGCGCCGATGCCCGTGCCCACGGCGAAGAGCACCGACATCTCGCGGTTCTGCTCGAGGGAGAAGGTGGCCAGCAGCCGCGCGGCGACCAGGTTCAGCAGCACCCAGAGGGCCGCGGTCATGGCCGCGAAGCCGCCGAGGGTGCGCAGGAGGGCGTCGAGGGGATCGCCGCCCGCCCCGCCCAGCAGCGAGACGATGATCACGAACGGGATCACGGCCAGGTCCTGGGCCAGCAGCACGGCGATGGCGTTGCGCCCTTGCAGGCTGCCCAGCTCCGAGCGGTCGGCCAGCACCCGCAGCACCGACGCCGTGCTGCTCAGGGTGACCATCAGGGCCACCACGACGGCCGCCGGGAGGTCGAGCCCCACCGCGACGGCGATGGGCAGGGCCACCAGCGGCGTCAGCGTGACCTGCAGGCCGGCCGCGAGCAGGGGGGCCCGCCCGAAGGCCCGGATGCGCGCGAAGGAGAACTCGAGCCCGAGGCCGAAGAGCAGCAGCGACACGCCCAGTTCGGCGATGACGTCGACGTCGTGGGTCGCGCCGACCAGGCCCAGGCTGCCGGGCCCGCCCAGGACCATCCCGGCCACGAGGTAGCCCACCAGCGGGCTCAGTTTCAGCCGGATGCAGACGGCGCCGAGCACGATGGCCGCGCCGATGAGCAGGCCGATGTCGACCAGGAGGGACCACAGGTTCATGCGGGATCTTCCTCGGTGCCGGCGAAGCGGTCGGCCAGGCGGTGGATCAGGTAGCCGCTCTCGGTGCGGGCCCGGGCGGCGAAGTCGCCGAAGAACTCCCCGATGGCCTCGAACTCGCGGATGAAGCCCGCCTTGTCGTCGTGGCGCACCAGGTCGGCCAGCTGCTCGTGGTGGGCGAGGAAGCGCAGCAGCAGGGCGCGGCGCTCGGCGTCGGCGAAGACGATGTCGGCGTACAGCTCGGCGTTCTGGGCGAAGATGCGGCCGGTCATCATCAGTTCGGCCCGGTAGATGGGGCTGCTCAGTTCGAGCACGTCGGCGGGCGAGAGCTCGCTGGCCCGCATGAACGACCCGTGCAGCAGGGCGACGAAGTGCCGCAGGCCCTGCACCTGGTGCATGACACGGTCGTGCTTCTCCGGCGCGAGCTCGCGCACGCGCAGGCCCCACAGGCGGAACTGGTCGAGCAGCCAGGCCGCGGCGTCGGGCGCGCGGCCGGGGCAGGCGATCACGAGCTGCTTGGAGAGGTTGCCCACGTCCGGCCCGTGCATGGGGTGCAGCCCGACCACGGGGCCCGGATGGGCGGCCAGCATGGCGGCCAGGGGCGCCTCCTTGTGGCTGGTGAAGTCGGCCAGCAGCGTCGTGGGCGCCAGGTGGGGGGCCAGGCGGGCGATGACCTCTTCCGTGACCCGGATCGGCACCGTGACCACGGCCAGGTCGACGCCGGCGCACAGGTCGTCGACGCGGTCCCAGTCGTTCGCGTCGAGCACGCGCACCTCGTGGCCGCTGGCGGCGAAGGCGCGCCCGTAGCAGCGGCCCAGCTGGCCGGCGCCGCCCACCAGCAGCACCCGCCGCGGGCCGCCCGGCGCGCAGGGGAAGTCGGCCTGGGACTGCCGCGCCCGCGAGCTGCTCATGATCATGCGCAGGAAGTCCTCGGCCCACTCGGGGTCGAGGCCCTCGGTGGCCGCCGCGTCACGGAAGGCCGCCACCTTGGCCCGCTCGCGCTCGGGCACGAACACCGGCAGGCCGGCGGTGATCTTGGCCGCGATCACCTCGGCGGCCAGCTCGTTGCGCTCGCGCAGCAGTTCGAGCAGGCGCGCGTCGATGGCGTCGATGCGGCGGCGCTGGTCGTCCAGGGGGGCGGTCATGGGCGCGTCCTCGGGTTGGGGTCCGGCGTCATGTTGCCACGGATCCGGGGGATCCGCCACGGCGGAGGCGCGGCCAGGAGGGGGAATTGACCGGAAGCGGCGCCGGCCGTACCATCATGGACTCGTGGGGCATGATCAAGGGGGCATTCCGCGAGGTATTCCGTCATGCATGCAAGGGGACCGTTCCGCTTCTCCGCCTTCATTCTCGGCGCCGTCCTGTGCGGGGCGTCCGTCGCCGCCGCGGCGATGTCGCCGGCTTCGTCACCGACGTCCGGGAAAGCTCTCGTTCTCGACGGCCACGTCGTCCACGACGTCGGCGATCTGTGGAGCCACCAGTCGAACTGGGGCCTGATCGGCAGCATGCCCACGGCGGGCGGTTCGTATTCCGACGCACCGTCGGCCATGTGGCCCGCGCGGTCGGGCGTCGAATACCTGTGGGCCGCCGGGCTCTGGGTCGGCGCGCGCGACGGCGCCGGCGTGCCCCACGTGTCGACCGCGGGCTACTTCTCCGAGTTCCGCCCCACCGCCGCCGCGGGCGACACCATCCACCAGACGTTCCAGGGTGCGCCCGGCGGCAACCGCTATCCGTTCGCCGATCCCGACGACGACGGCGACGGGCGCGAGGATGAGGATCCCCTCAATGGCCTGGACGACGACGGCGACGGCCTGGTGGACGAGGACTTCGCGGCCGTCGGCGACCAGCATTTCGCGTCCCGCTACGGCGATGTCCACGACTCGCTGCACCTGCTGCCCGACCACGTGCCTCTCGGTCTGACGATCCGGCAGCAGTCGTTCCAGTGGGCCGCGCTGGCCAACGGCCGTGTCATCGGCTTCGAGTTCACGATCAC